>CAXTTU010000379.1:607-3132 GCA_964247225.1 uncultured Sphingomonas sp.
ATATAGGGGTAGGGAGGGGAGAGCGGAAGGCTCGGTGTCGGTCCGCAGCTATGGGATGCTGTCCAAAGACGGCGCTACACGATCAGCATCGGGAGTATCAGTGAGCGAAGGCCCGAACTGACCAGCCCCTTGCCTCGCGGCTCTGTCCTAGTACACATTTGAGGGGTTAGTGCCCGAACTGGAGCCTCGCGCAATGCCTGTCCGCCGACGCCTGCTAAGCTTGGTCACTGTTCTCGCGATAGCGGTGCCAGTGATCCGCGTTGATGCCAGGACGCAATCCTCCGCTCAGTCCTTTCAACCCACACGGTTCACTGTTGTTGACGAAGGCACGAGGGGTAAGCCGGATATCGTGCTGGTGCCCGGACTTACCAGCAGTCGGAAGGTCTGGGCGAACGAAGCGGCCAGACTTGCGCCGAACTACCGCCTTCACTTGATTCAGGTAAACGGCTTTGGAGATCAGCCCGCCGGTATGAACGCGGCGGATGAAGCGCTATTGCCGCACATCGTCGATCAGCTGCACCAATATATCGTCGCCAAACACATGCATCCGGTGGTGGTCGGTCACTCGCTTGGCGGGCTGCTCACGCTGATGCTCGCGAGAAAGTACCCGAACGACGTCGCGAAAATCGTCATCGTGGATGCGCTACCCTTTTACGGGCTGATATTCGGGCCGCAGGCCAGTGTTGAAAGCGTGAGGCCGACGGCGATCGCGATGCGTGATGGCGCGATAAGACAGACACAGGCGCAACGTGAACTGGCCGAGCAGCGGACAGCGGAGACGTTGGTGCTGAACCCGGAGGGTCGCGCATTGGTAGCGGCTGACGGTCTGGCGAGCGACCCGCACGTCTTCGCGCAGGCCATGTATGAGGACTTCCAGACGGACCTCCGCTCCGAACTGTCGTCCATCACGACACCGGCGCTGATCCTATATGCGTTCGATCCGACCTTGACCTTTCCCAACGGGGTCAAACCGACGCAGGAGATGGCGGACTCTATCACGTCGGCGGCTTACAAAAGCATGCCAAACGCGCGACTGGTGCGCGTGGACAACTCTCGGCACTTTATCATGTTCGATCAGCCGGACAGGCTTGATGGCCTGCTACGCGGCTTCCTGGTTGGCAGGCGCGACGACCTCCGGTGACCACTCATCGACCGGCTGATCTGCTATCTTGATCCGGACTTCAATATGAGCGCCGGATCGCGAACGCCCGGTCCGCGCCAATCGCCCCCGGCGTGAAGCGAAGCATGCCGCCGCTCGCCTCGGCGGTGAGTTCCTCGAGCACGCAGCCCCCCCTCGTGTCCCAGCTAGTCACACGGTAGCGCCCGTCCGCCAGTCCAGGCACGACCACCTTCGGCGCGCGCGGCTCCACGCCCGCGTCGACCCGCCCGTCGCTCGCCAGCGCGCGGCGGCGGAGAAGGTACACCACCGCCTGCCGCTCGTCCCCGCACGCGAAGGTGTGGAAGCCGGTCGCGTCCACCTCCTCGTTGAGGTTGCGCCGCGCGAACGTCGCCCAGTCCATCAGCGGCAGGAACCCCGCCATCGCGCGCTGCGCCTCGCGCATGCCGTGGGTCAGCGTGTGCGGCTTGCGGTTGGGCCAGCGCATCCCGCCGCCCGCGCCGCCGCTCGCCAGATGCGCCCAGCTCATGTGGCGGAAATACTCGTCGTCGAACGCGGCGGGCAGCGTGCGGCGCTTGTCCTTGAAGCGGTGGATCGGCCCGTGCTCGGTGTCGAGGAACGGGCGCGTGTCGGTGATCTCGGCGAGGCTCTCGCGCACGATCCTGCCCATCGCCACCGCCGGCGCGACCGTATCCTTCGGGTCGTCGATCGCGCCGGTGCGGTAGATGTGGATGGTCGCGAAATCGAGGTCGGGGTGGCGAAAGATCGGCTCGGCGAGCGGCATGTGCGGCTTGAGCGTCAGCTCGGGCCCGAACAGCGAGACGGTTTGCGGGTGCGCGCGGCCGTACAGCTCCAGCTCCAGCGCGCGGACATGAAGCGACAGGTCGGCGATGAACTCGGGGAACATGTCGGCACAGTCGCCGCCCTGCGCGGGGTGGATCTCGTTCCACAGGTCCCACGCGAACAGCGCGCCCGACCCGCCCCAGCGGTGGACCATGAACTCAAGCCGCGCCTTGATCGCGGTGCGGGTGTCTGGGCAGGTGAGCAGCTGCGACGGGTGCTGGAGCGGGCCGCCATGGATGCGGTTCCACGGGTGCTTCGCCCAGCGGATCCACATCCAGAACGTATCAACCGGAGTGAGCAGGATGCGAAGGCCGACACGCTCGCACATCGCGAACAGGTCGTCCCACAGCTGCACCATCGCGGGCCAGGGCGTGCCGGCGCGCCGCTCGAAATAGCGGTGATCCTTGTGCGCGTACTCGACCATGAAGCGCAGGCAGGTGACGCCGTGCGCGACGAGGTATTCGAGGTGCCGCTCGACCGCGGCGACGTCGCGGCGACCGTAGAGCGGGTTGAACTCGACCCAGTCGATCGCGTCGTTCTGGCCGATGGGGGTCCAGGGCGCGCC
>CAXTTU010000380.1:0-3098 GCA_964247225.1 uncultured Sphingomonas sp.
ACCTGACCCACGGCGCGAAGGCGGCGATGAGCGGCAAATGGTTCGACGCGGTGCAATATAGCGTCGACCGCGAGACGCACCTGATCGACTATGACGAGGTCGAGCGGATTGCAAAGGAGCGGCGGCCCAAGCTGATCATCGCGGGCGGCTCCGCCTATCCGCGCGTCATCGACTTTGTACGGTTCCGCGCCATCGCGGACGAGGTCGGTGCGTATTTCATGGTCGACATGGCGCATTTCGCAGGCATCGTCGCGGGCGGGCTTCACCCTTCGCCGCTGCCCCATGCGCATGTGGTGACGACCACGACGCACAAGACGCTGCGCGGTCCGCGCGGCGGTATGATCCTGACGAACGACGAGGCGATTGCCAGGAAGATCAACTCCGCCGTGTTTCCCGGCCTGCAGGGCGGGCCGCTGATGCACGTCATCGCCGCCAAGGCGGTGGCGTTCGGCGAGGCGCTGCGCCCCGACTATCGCGGCTACATCGCCGCCGTGGTCGAGAACGCCAAGGTGTTGGCTGCGACGCTTGGGGAGCGCGGGGCCGACATCATTGCGGGCGGCACCGACACGCACCTCGCGCTGGTCGACCTGCGCCCGCTCGGCGTGACGGGCCGCGACGCGGACGAAGCGCTGGAGCGTGCGGGGATCACCTGCAACAAGAACGGCGTACCGTTCGACCCGCTCCCCCCCGTCAAGACCAGCGGCATTCGCGTCGGCTCGCCCGCGGGCACCACGCGCGGCTTCGGCCCGGGCGAGTTCCGCGAGATTGGCCACATGGTCGCCGATGTGCTCGACGCGCTCTCCGCAAAAGGCGAGGCGGGCGATCCGGCGGTGGAAGCGCAGGTCCGGGGCCGCGTCCGCGAGCTGTGCGCGCGCTTCCCGATCTACGCGGGCTAAGCTGCGCTGAATGCGGTGCCCGTTCTGCGCGCACGAGGATAGTCAGGTCAAGGACAGCCGCCCGACCGAGGACGGCGCGGCGATCCGGCGGCGGCGGCAATGCGAGGCGTGCGCGGCGCGGTTCACGACGTTCGAGCGGATCCAGCTGCGCGACCTTGTCGTCATCAAGCGCGCGGGCGATGGCGGGGTGCTGCGGCGTGAGCCGTTCGACCGCGACAAGCTGCTCCGCTCGCTCTCAATCGCTGCGCGCAAGCGTCCGGTCGACCCCGCGCGGCTCGACAGACTGGTGAGCGGCATCCAGCGGCGGCTGGAAACGCTGGGCGAAGGCGAGGTTACCGCGGCGGCGATCGGCGAGATGGGGATGGAGGGGCTGAAGGCGCTCGACCCGGTCGCCTATATCCGCTTTGCGAGCGTGTATCGCGACTTCACCGAAGCTCGCGATTTCGAGGCGTTCGCGGGTCAGGTGAGCGAGGCAGGGGAGGGGTGAGCTTTTACGCATATCTGCTCCGATGCGCAGACGGCAGCTATCATGCTGGCCATACCGACAATCTGGAACACCGGATCGGCTCGCATCAGGCGGGCGAGGTCGAAGGCTACACCCAGTCACGCCGTCCGGTAGTGTTGGTCTGGTCTCAGGACTTTCCAAGCCGGATCGAGGCTCTGGAGGCCGAGCGGCGGATCAAGGGGTGGAGCCGGATCAAGAAGGAGGCGCTTATCGCGGGCGATTGGAGCGCTTTGCACGACGCGGCGGTCCCGCCCGGCGAACGGGAGGCGCGTGCGCTTGCCCTTCGACTTCGCTCAGGGCGAACGGAGGAGGGAGTATCCAGTCCAAGCCCCCCCCAATCCGTTCGTGCTGAGCGAAGTCGAAGCACCGAGGCGCGCGCTCCGTCCGCCGAATTGGTCCCACCTCCCCTCATCGTCCTCGTCCGCCCGCAGCTGGGCGAGAATATCGGCAAGGCGGCGCGGGCGATGCTCAATTTCGGGTTGACCGAGATGCGGCTCGTCGCCCCCCGCGACGGGTGGCCCAACCCCGCCGCCGGACCTGCTGCGTCGGGGGCGGATGTGGTTCTTGCGGGCGCGCAGGTGTTCGACACCGTCGCGGAGGCGGTTGCCGACTGCGCGCATGTCTATGCCACCACCGTGCGCAAACGCGGCGTCACCAAACCGGTGGTGACGCCGGAGGCGGCGGCGGGCGCGATCCATGCCGGGCCGGGACGCTCCGCTATCCTGTTCGGGCCGGAACGGTCTGGGCTGGAGACCGACGACGTCGCGCTCGCGCGGACGATCATCACCGTGCCGATCAACCCCGAGTTCGGCTCGCTCAATCTCGCGCAGGCGGTGATCCTCGTCGCCTATGAATGGTCGAAAGGCATGGCGCTCGCGCAACCGCCCGAGACCGAGCTGCCGCTCCCTGCGCCGCAGGAAGAGCTCGACGGCATGATCGCGCAGCTCGACGCGA
Source organism: uncultured Sphingomonas sp. (assembly GCA_964247225.1). Lineage (GTDB taxonomy): Bacteria > Pseudomonadota > Alphaproteobacteria > Sphingomonadales > Sphingomonadaceae > Sphingomonas. Next base: position 2,356 of record CAXTTU010000380.1, read on the forward strand.
TGCTGGTCGCCGCGCATTTCTTCTACCCGCCCGACCGGACGGCGGTGACCCGGCGGACGTTGCGCACCTTGCTTACCAAGCCCGGCTGGTCCTCCCCCGAAATCCGCACCTTGCGCGGCGTCCTGTCCGCGCTGGCTGGGGCGAAACGGGCGAAATAGCGGGCTGGCGTTGCGGGAGCACCGCCGTTAGCATGGGGCCGTAACGAGTTTGGGGGAGATAGCTATGCGGCCTGCCGCCTTTGTTTTGTTCGCGTCGGTTGTGCTGGCACCAGCGTCGGCCCAGACCGCGTCGCCGACCACCCAGGCCAAGGCCGACAAGAAGATATGCCGCACGATGGAGTCGGACACCGGCAGCCATTTCCCGGGCAAGCGCGTCTGCCACACCAAGAGCGAATGGGCGGCAACGGACGCCGCCAACGCGGAAGGCGCGCGGGCGCTATCCGATCGTGCGGTCCGCAGCGGCAGCATCAACCAGTGATCGGTTGACTTTAGCACCGTCCTTCGTCAAGGCGCGCACCTTCGCGAACGGCTCCGCACTCCGGTGAAGCGGCGGCCCTGCCTCCCGCAAGGGACAAGCAGGCGATGACCGGATAGCGCTCGCCAGCCGGCGGGTGCGTTGTTAGCACTTGCAAGGATACACAATGTCGAAGCGCCATAGCGCCAAGCACAAGCTCGACCGCCGGTTGGGTGAGAATATCTGGGGCCGCCCCAAGAGCCCGGTCAACAAGCGCGAATACGGCCCCG
>CAXTTU010000381.1:0-3091 GCA_964247225.1 uncultured Sphingomonas sp.
GCGTTGAGGTCGCTCGCATAGTTGAACGTGACCGCGACCGGCTTGTCCTTGCCGCTGCCGTTCTCGCCCTGATATTGCTGGCTCTCCGCCTGGCCTTCGCCGTCCGACTGCGCGTGCGCCGGCGGGGAAGCGAGCGCGAGCGTCGCCGCGAGGGTTGGCGCAAGGATCACTTGGGCCCAGCCCGAAATCGATTGTTTGTTCACCGTCCTCATGCCGTCACGTTCGCGCTGTCGCCGCCGGTCACGGCGAGGCTGGTGCCGCTGATCATCGCCGCCGCGTCCGAGGCCAGGAAGACCACCGCCGGCGCGATCGCGTCCGGTTCGAGCCAGGGCACGCGCGCGGGCAGCTTGGCGGCGAGCGCCCCCGCCGCGCTCGCCTCGTCCTTGGCGGGGTCGCCGATGGGCTGCTTGCCGCCGACCTCGATCGCCTGCGCGTAGCGGTCCTCGTGCCGGGTCAGCGCGGTGTCGATCAGCCCCGGGACGACCGCGTTGACGGTGATGCCATGCGGGCCCAGTTCGAGCGCCGCCGACTTCATCAGGCCGAGGATGCCCCATTTCGACGCCGAATAGCTGGCGCCGTTGAGCGTCCCGTGCTGGCCTTGGGTGGACGAAGTGACGATGATCCGCCCGCCGCCGCGCTTCACCATCAGCGGCGCGAAGACACGCAGCGCGTTGGCGGTGCCGTTGAGGTTGTTGTCGATCTGGTCGTGCCAGTCCGCGTCGTCCATCTCGAGCAGCGGCTTGAACGCCTGAATGCCCGCATTGGCGAACAGGATGTCAACGCCGCCCCAGGCGTCCGCGATCCGCGCCGCGACGCCGCGCAGCGCGGCCATGTCCCGCTGATCCGCCGTGACCGCGAGCCAGCGTCGATCGGTCGCGGCGACCAGCTCGCCCGTCCGGTCGAGATCGGCCCCGGTCGCGGGCGGGAAGGTGTCGATCGGGCTCGCGGGCGCGCACAGGTCGATGCCCGCAACGTCCGCGCCCGCCCGCGCAAGTGCCACCGCCGCGCACCGGCCGATGCCGCGCGCGGCCCCGGTGACGACCGCGACCTTGCCCGCCAGCGCGGTTGAGGAAAACAGCTCCATGATCCACTCCTATGCGGCACAGTCTAGACCGGCACGATGCCGCGCGACTCCTTGGGCAGGCGCGCGACGACCTCGGCGGGCAGGTTGAAATGCTGCATCACCAGCGCGGGCGGGGTGCGCGCCAGCCATTGCGCGAGCGACACCTCCTCGTAGCGGGGCGCGCGGAACACCTCCAGGAACACCAGCGTGTCGGGGCCGGTGTTCTCGACATAATGGCCAAGGTTGCGCTTCACCACGCCGATGTCGCCTGCGCGAAAGTCGGTGGTGGTCGCCTTGGGGCCGTTGTCGAACACGGTCATCCGCGCCTGCCCCTGCAAATAATATTGCCATTCGTCGGCGTTGGGGTGCCAGTGCAGCTCGCGCATCCCGCCCGGCGCCACCGTCACCAGCGCGGACGCGACCGTCCGGGCGATGGTGAAGTTGTTGCTGTCCGCGATCTGGATCCTGCCGCCGCTATTCTCCTTGACCGGCTGCGAGCGCGACAGGCGGAAAATCACCGGCTCGGCACCAGGCACGACGCCTGCCGCTTCCTGGTCGTCCGTGAGGCTGCCGGGTTCCTCGCCCTGGAAAATCCAGAGATTGTGGAGCGGGATGTCGCGGAACGTCTCGGGAGGCACGCCGAAGTTCTTGGCCAGCACGTCGGGCGGGGTGTGCGCGAGGAAGTCGGTGACGAGCAGGGTGTTGCTTTCCGACTGTTCGCCGCTGTCGAACGCGAGCACGAACTCCGCGCCATGGGGGCCGAGCCCCTGGAGCGAGTGCGGCATTCCGGCGGGGAAGTACCACAGGTCGCCCGCTTCCACATCCTCGACGCTGGGGCGCCCTTGCGTGTCGATCGTCGTCACCCGGCACGCCCCGCGCGTCATCACCGCCCATTCGGCGGTCTGGTGCCAGTGCAGCTCGCGGATGCCGCCGGGCGCGAGGTGCATGTTGACGCCCGAAATCTCCGTCGAGATCGCGAAGTCATGCCCCGTCACCTCGCGCGCCCAGCCGCCGCGCTGGATGCGCTTGGGCGAGATGTTGAACGACGACCAGAAGAACGGCTGCGTGCTGATGTCGGTGCCCGGCGGGTCCATCTGCGAGGGGAACTGGCCCTCAATGGCGGGATTGTGCGGCCCGTCGCTGCGCAGGCTCTCGGGGTCGCCCGCGGTGTTGGGACGGCCCTCCGCCGGCAGGTCGGGGTTGCCCAGCGTCGGCGCTTCGTGATGCGGTGCGAGCATTGTCTGGTCGGCGGTCATCGGCTTTCTCCTTGCTGTTCCGGCGGGCGGGTGCGAAGGGGCGGGGTCCGCGCCGCGACGACCGCCAGCACCGCACAGCCGAGCGCGGGCACGGCCAGCGCGCCCGCGCCGAGCGGCTTGTAGGCGAGCGTACCGAGCAGGGCGGCGACCACGAATGCGGCCCATTGGCCCGCATTCTCGCCAATCGGCGCGGGACGGCCCGCGAGCCGGTCGGCGATGTCCTCGCCGAGCCGGACCAGCGTACCGGTGAGCATCGTGCCCACGGGCACGCCCGCCGCTGTGTGCATGACCTCGTTCACCATGCCCATGCCGAGCACCGCGGCGACGAAGCTGACCTCCCAGTTGCCCGCGACGGCCGCTACCACCAGCAGCGCGGCGACGGCGCCGAGCAGCACGGGCCGGTGCCGGTTGCCGACCCGGACGCTAACCGCGCGACCTAGCCCCGCGCCCGCGACGAAGACGATCTGCGCGGACAGGAACCTGGCGACGCCCGGCCAGTGCGCGCCGCCCGCGGTCACGCCCAGCTGGGTCGCGTCGCCGCTCATGAACGAGACGTACAGCCCCGCGAACAAGAGGAACCCGACCGCGTCCGTCCAGCCCGCAATGCCGAGCAGCGCGAAGCTGAACCAGCGCGCCGGGGCCGGGTCGGGGCGGAGCGGGGCCTTGCCAGGCATCGGCTTACGACCGGACCTGCTGCGGGGGCAGCATCCGCGCCAACAGCCCGTCGCGGCGCACCGCCACATGCCACACGGTCGCGGCGATGTGCAGCAGC
>CAXTTU010000382.1:0-1524 GCA_964247225.1 uncultured Sphingomonas sp.
GGGCCGCAAGGGTGGGACGCGGCGGCGATCGAGGCGACCCTGCGCGCCACGCCGTCGAGCGTCGACTTCAGCGGCTCGGGCATCCGCTGCGCGACCTGGGCGAGCTGGGCGGCGCCGGCGCTGCCCACTCGCGCGATGGCCTCGCCGGGCTTCGGCGACGCGGCCGCCTCGGCGAGCTTGGCGTGCACGGCCGCGAGCGCGGCGAGGGCCTCGTCCATCGCGGGGGGCGCGCCGTCCACGCCTTCGATGAGCCGGCGGAGGAAGGCGAAGTGCGCCTCGACCGGTGCGCCCGGCACCTCCGCGGGTGCCGCGGCCGCCGAGCCCGGCCGGATCATGCTCGCGCGCCGGTCGAGATTGGCGTTCGGCGTGCGCGCCGCTGTCTTGCCCGCGGCGGGCGCGCCTTGCTCCCCGGCCTTGGCCGGCTCGGGGGGTACGGTCAGCGCGGTCTCCCGTACCACGGCTTGGTACAGCAGCTTCAAGGGCGAGTTGGGTCCGGAGAGCGACTTCGTGACGTCCGCCGCCTGGTCGAGCGCGGTGATGGGTGCCGGGGTCACGTCGTGCAGGAGTTCATCCCACGCCGCGACGGCATCCTCGTCGTAGAGCCGGAGCATGTCGGCCTTGAGGCTCTGGATGTCGGCGTCCGACGGCTCGGCCGTGGTGCGGCCGCTGAGCACCCAGTACTCCTCGTGGGCGCCGCGCGCGGCCTCGTCCAGCGACGGCAAGAACACGCGGTGGAACCCGTCGTAGGTGAAGACGCCCTTGATGTCGGCCCCCAGCGGCCGTCCAGAGAGCCGGACGAGCGCCGACTGGGCACTCGGGCCCGCGTGGTCCGTGACCCTCCAGCCCGGCAAACTCTTCGCTGCGGGGTTCGAGATCAGCTTCTCGTAGGCCCGCTTCGCCAGCGGAGTGCGCGCGAGCACGGCACGCGCGTCGGCGAGCAGGCGCGCGTCGAGCGCGGGCCGCGCTTCGGCATCGATCTCGGGGAGCACCTGGGCCAAGGCCGCGACGTGGCGCCGGGTCGATTCCTCGGCCTCGGGCGAGCGGGTCCGTGCTTCGAGCGTGAACCAGTCTTGCAGCAGTGCCGGATCCACCGGCGCACTTCCCCCGAGGGCGAGGTAGACCTTGAGATCGTCCACCAGGTACTCCGTGTCTTGGAGGTGCGCATGCAGTCTGCGCTCGGCGGCGAGCACGAGGCGAGGCAGCAGCAAGCGGATCAAGGCCGTTCGGTGGGCGGCGCCGAGTTGCGCGTGTGCGGTCGAACGCTGGGACAGACCCATGCGCAGGCCGACCGGGTCGTCCGGATCGAGCCCCGCCTCCAGATCACCCAGCTGGTCCAACGCCGGCAGGACAGCAGTGAAATCCGCGTCGGCCGTGGTCAGCCGCGTCCGCGCGATCGGCTGTACTTGCTGCGCCCAAGTGCCGAGTTCGGCCTCGAGCGCGCGGTAGCGGGCGCGGTTGCCGGCGAAGCTCCAGCTCCAGGCGGCGACGGCGCCGACCGCGACGAGCGTGATCGACGCCAGCGCG
>CAXTTU010000382.1:1534-2052 GCA_964247225.1 uncultured Sphingomonas sp.
TCCTCGAAGAGGCGACGCAGGAAGAAGCTGCGGTTCTTGTCGACGGACTCCAGTAGGGGCGGCGCCATGCCGATGCTCTGCGCGACGGCCGCGATAAGGCGATCGAGGGGCTCGCCCACCTGCGTGCCGCTGGTGAAATAGACGCCGCGCAGCCATGCTCCCTCCCCAATTGCGTCCGACCGGAAGCAACGCCCGACGAAGCGGACGACGTCGTCCGCGAAGCGCGCAACCTGGGCAGGGAAGCCGAAGATGCGGGCGCGCCGCTCGAGGTCCGCCTCGGCGGCGAGCCGTTCGGGGAGGCGGCGGTCGAGCCGCGCCACGAGATCCCCCAAAGCTCCGCGCAATCCCGCGAGGTCGGGCGTTTCCGTATGCCCGGGGCGGTGGTCGAAGGTGTAGCCCCAAACCTGTTCTCGTTCGGCGTCGGTGAGGCTCTCGAAAAAGAGGTCGAAACCAGCGATCAGGTCGGCCTTGGTGACCAGCAAGTAGACGGGCAGGCGCATGCCCAGCCGGGTCTGGAC
>CAXTTU010000382.1:2062-3061 GCA_964247225.1 uncultured Sphingomonas sp.
TGCCCGCTGAACCCGTTGGCGAAGAACAGGTTCGGCGCGTCCGGATGCGGGCCGCGATGCGGTCCACGCGCTTGACGTCCTCCTGCATGAGGTCACGCGTGGCTAGCGCCACCAGCACGCCGTTCAGGGGGTGCTGCGGCCGCCGCTCCTTGAGCAGGTCGAGGAACCCGAGCCAGGCTGCCTTATCCGCCTCCGGGTTGCTGTCTTGGACCGCCCATCGGCCGGCCGTGTCGAGGAGCACGGCATCGTTCGTGAACACCCAGTCGCAGTGAAGCGTGCCGACTGAGCCCCCGAGTTCCTCGATCTGGCCGTCCTGCAGGCTCAGGCCGGACTGCGCCAAGGCCGTGGATTTCCCGGAGCCTGGCGGCCCGATCATGATGTACCAGGGCAGCTGGTAGAGCCAGCGCCGGCTGCCCTTCTTGCCGAGGCGGCTGCGTTTGAGTTCTTCGAGCTTGGCTGCGAAGGTCTTCTCGAGATCCGCGATCTCGGCCGAGCCGGGCTCGAACTTGCCCACAGGTTCCGCGAGCGCGCCGACGAAGCCCTCGTTGGCGCGCCGTGCGCGCGCCTGCGTCAGGAGGTTCCACGCGCCCCAGGCGATTGCGATCGCGAGGATGGTGACGAGCCGCGCGACGGGACTGCCGAGCGGGCGCGTCTCCCCGATCCAGAACCAGCGTGCGCGCATGAGCGAGAGCAGCGGAACGAGCACGATCATGCGCGACCTCGGGCGGGCAGGGAAGGCCTGGACGGGGCGAGCGAGTTCATCGGAGCAGCAGGACCTCGACGCGCCGGTTGCGGCCCCGCCCTTCGTCGGTGGTGTTGGAGGCGATCGGCTCGGAGTCCGAGCGGCCCGCGACGGCTACCCGCTCTCCGCCCAGGACGGGGCGGGCGACCGCGGCGACGGCCTCGGCACGCGCCTTCGAGAGTTCCCAGTTGGTCGGGAACCGCACGGTGCGGATCGGGACGTTGTCCGAGTGTCCCACCACGGAGAGCCTCCCCTCC
>CAXTTU010000383.1:0-3056 GCA_964247225.1 uncultured Sphingomonas sp.
ATCTGGTCGGCTCGACGATGGACTGGGTGGAGGACGACTTCGCCGCCGGCTTCGTATTCGCCAACCCCAACGCCAAGGGCGCGTGCGGGTGCGGGGAGAGCTTCACGGTGTGAGGATTGGCCAGGGCGGACCGTTGCTACTCCCACCGTCACCCCGGCCTTGAGCCGGGGTCCCGCTTTCTGACCGCGCCAAGGCAGCGGGACCCCGGGTCAAGCCCGGGGTGACGAGCAGGGAGCGCAGGTAACTACCCCTCCCGCTCGACCCGCGCCAGCAGCTTGCCCTCGCTCACCTGCGCGCCGGCGCTCGCGTCCAGCTCGGCGACCGTGCCGTCAAAGGGGGCGACGAGGCTGTGCTCCATCTTCATCGCTTCCAGGGTGACGAGCCTCTGCCCTTTGACGACGCGATCTCCGACCGCAACATCCACCGCGATGATGCGTCCCGGCATGGGCGAGAGGATCGCGCCGTCGGCGGCGGTGCCGACAGCCGAAGCCGCGTAGCGCATTCGAACCTGAAGCGCCTCGCCCTTATCAAAAACTACAAACCCGTCCGGCGTCGTCTCGGTAGATACAAAGCGTTCCCGCCAGTTAGTCGGTAGCTCACGCTCGCTGACTAATCCCTCAGCGGTGAACGCGACACGCAACCGTTCGGGCGCGTTGAGGCGAAGTCCGGGCAGATGCCGCCAGACGTCGACGGGCCCAACCTGTCGTTCAATCCTCAGCTCGTAATTGGTCGTGTTGTAAGTCGTGCCGTCGCGGGTGATTGAACGTAGCACCATCGCGGTAGCGGCGTCGTCGAGCAGCGATTGAGCGAGTTGCTCTGATCTTATCAACGACGCCTCGTGCTCGCCGATGAAACCGGTTGTCACCACGCCCGCTTGGAATTGCGGGTGCAGTAACGCTCGGCGGAGGAAAGCCGCATTCGTGCGAACGGGAGAGACTTCTACCCCCGCGCAAACTTGCGCTAGGTCCAATCTCGCGTCGTTACGCGACGCGGCGTGGACGACCACTTTGGCGATCATGGGGTCATAAAACGTCGTAACCTCGTCGCCTTCCTCGACCCCGTTCTCAACCCTTACCAAGATAGCCGGCGGCTCGGGAATGACGAGGTGTTCGAGCCTGCCAGTCGACGGCAGAAACCCCTTCGCCGGGTCCTCCGCATACAGCCGCGCTTCCATCGCCCAGCCGTTGATGCTCAGCTCCTCCTGCTGCTTGGGCAACGGCTCCCCGCTCGCCACCCGCAACTGCCACTCGACCAGATCCTGCCCGGTAATCTCCTCCGTCACCGGGTGCTCGACCTGCAGCCGGGTATTCATCTCCATGAACCAGATGCGGTCGGCCCTTAGCCCCTCGCTGGCGTCGGCGATGAACTCGATCGTGCCCGCGCCCTGATAGTCGACCGCGCGCGCCGCCTTCACCGCCGCGCCGCACACCGCCTCGCGGGTGGCCGCGTCCATGCCGGGCGCGGGGGCCTCCTCGATCACCTTCTGATGGCGACGCTGGAGCGAGCAGTCGCGCTCGAACAGGTGGACGACGTTGCCGTGGCTGTCGCCGAACACCTGCACCTCGATGTGGCGCGGCGAGAGGATGTATTTCTCCAGCAGCACCCGGTCGTCGCCGAAGCTCGACGCCGCCTCGCGCTTGCACGCACCCAGCGCGTCAAGGAACTCCGCGCTGGCCTCCACCCGCCGCATCCCCTTGCCGCCGCCGCCCGCGACCGCCTTGATGAGCACGGGATAGCCGATCGCGTCGGCTTCTGCCTGCAACCGCTCGGTCGACTGGTCCTCGCCGAGATAACCGGGCGTGGTCGGCACCCCCGCCTCCTGCATCAGCTTCTTAGCCGCGTCCTTCAACCCCATCGCGCGGATCGAGTGCGGCCTGGGCCCGACCCAGATCAGCCCCGCGTCGATCACGGCCTGCGCGAAGTCGGCGTTCTCCGACAGAAAGCCATAGCCGGGGTGGATCGCCTCCGCCCCCGTAGCGCGCGCCGCTTCGATGATCTGGTCCCCGCGCAGGTAGGACTCGCGCGCGGGCGAGGGGCCGATGTGCACCGCCTCGTCCGCGTGCCGGACGTGTAGCGCCTTCGCGTCCGCGTCCGAATACACCGCCACCGTGCGGATGCCGAGCCGCCGCGCGGTGCGAATCACCCTGCAAGCGATCTCGCCGCGATTGGCGATGAGCAGCGAGCGGATCATGCGACGCGCTGACCGAAGTTGAGGAAATTGAGGCTCGTGCGCGATTCTCTCCACCGGCCCTCAACTTCACCGGCAAGCACGGAAGGCGGGAGAAGCACAATGTCGGTCATGGCCGTTCTGCTACCCCGAAACGTGCCTTGTAGGACAGCGATCTTTACCCCGCACACCCCGTCGTCCGCTGCGACCAGGTGACGTTGAGGATGCGCCAGCGGCCCGCCTCGCGCACCAGGTCGAAATGGTCCGCGCCGCAATGGTCGACGCGGCCATTCACGGTGACGACGTACGGGCTCCATACCATCGCCACGTCGCCGTCGGTCTCCACCGCCGGGTCGAGCAGGCGCTCGGCGTAGCGTTTGGGGCCGGGGTGGACGGCGGCGGCGAACTCGGCCCAGCTCTGGCGGCGGATCGTGCGGGAGCCATCCGCGCGCTCGATCGCGGCCGTCGCGGCACCATCGGCGCGGACCTGCGCGAGGATCGCGGCGGAGTCGCGAGCGGCGACGGCGGCGAGCAGCGCGTTGACAGGGGTGAGGACGTTTGCGGTGTCCGCGTCCGTGTAGGGTAAGGGGTTGGCGGGTGGAAGCTTGTCGGAGGTGGATTGGGCCAGGGCGAGGGCGAGGAGGAAGGGCATGGGGGCTCCGTTTTCTACACTCGTCACCCCGGCCTTGAGCCGGGGCCCCGCTTCTTCTCTTCAGCCAGGGCGGGGCGCGGGCAAAGCCCGCGCTACACGTCAGACGGAATCGGCGGCGTAGCCGCCGACCCGCTGGCCGGGCTCGCCGGTCGACGCTAGGCGCCGAACGTCAAGCGGCTAGGAGCCGCTTTTCTCCGGCGAGCCGCATCATTCCCTTCTGCAGCTTCTCGAACGCGC
>CAXTTU010000384.1:0-3052 GCA_964247225.1 uncultured Sphingomonas sp.
AGCGCGCCGATCAGCGAGCGCTGGTCGGGGGCGTGGCTGATGAAGCCGCTCACCGTGCCGCCGCTCCACTGGACGCGCGCTACGGGATCGCGGGTGGTGCCGAGCTGCACCGCCATGCCGTTCGCGCAAGCGGCAATCGCTCGAAACCCGGCCGCACCCGCGCCCGCCAGCGTGACGACAACGGGCGGGCGGCACGTCCCGCTCGCGCGGCGGAGCAGCACCGACTGGTCAGGGACGCTCGGAAACGCGACGGGCGGCCTGGCCGGATTGGCGGCGACCTGCGCAAGATACGCCTGCTTCTCCGGCAAGCGATCGAGCAGCTGCCACAACCCCAGCGCTATCATCGCCGCAACCGCGACCGCGACGAACAGCGTCGGCAGGACGGGCACCCGCTTCATGCGTCAGGATCGGCGATGTGCCCCTCGCGCGCGCGCTGGTGATACTCGACCGTGATCAGCGCCGCCTTGGCGAGCCGCAACGACCCCATCACGCCTGCGGCGGTGACCGGCACCCAGATCAGCAGCTGGAGCCACAACGGCGGCTCCCACCGAATCTGGATCAGCACCGCGCCGACCGAGACCAGCGTACCGAGGATCAGCGTCAGGAACGCCGCCGGTCCATCGCCGACGTTGAACTGCGTGTAGTCGAGCCCGCAGGCGGGGCACGCTCGCGCGAACTTGACCCAGCCCCGGAACAGCGTCGGCGCGCCGCAGCGGGGACAGCCCCCACGCAGCGCTATACCGATGAGGGAAGGGGGCGGTGCTGACATAACTCCGTTCGTCCCGAGCTTGTCGAAGCCTGTCCTGAGCGGCCGCCGCAGGCGAGCAGCCGAAGAGGACCGGCTAATTTGGTGCGCGTTGCCCGTGCTTCGACAAGCTCAGCACGAACGGAGTTCGTACGTCGACAGCGTCCAGTCCTAACGGCTCACCCCGTGTAGATCGGCGCGCCCCAGCCGCCCCAGACGTACACGACGACGAACAGGAACAGCCACACCACGTCGACGAAATGCCAGTACCAGGCCGCAGCCTCGAACCCGAAATGCTGGCGCGGTGTGAAGTCGCCCTTGTACGCGCGCACCAGGCAGACGGTCAGGAAGATCGTGCCGACAAGCACATGGAAGCCGTGAAAGCCGGTCGCCATGAAGAACGACGCGCCATAGTTCAGCCCCTTGTAGGGGAACGGCGCGTCCGAATATTCAAGCGCCTGGATCGAGGAGAAGATCACGCCGAGGATGATCGTCAGCCACAGCCCCTTGAGCACACCGTCCCGGTCGCCGACACCGATCAGGCCCCACAGCCCCTTCTTCACGCCGCCGCGCTGCCCGTGGATCAGCGCGTGGTGCGCCCAAGTGACGGTGGTGCCGCTGGTCAAGAGGATCAGCGTGTTGAGCAGCGGGAACTTGAACGGGTCCATCACCTCCAGCCCCTTGGGGGGCCATTGCGCGGCCAGCGCGGCCGCGCCCTCCTCCGCATGGGTGACCGCATGGCCGACCGCGTCCCAGCCGATCGCGGACGGGAACAGCGAGAAGTCGAAGAACGCCCAAAACCAGCCGACGAAGAACATCACTTCCGACGCGATGAACAGGATCATCCCATAGCGGAAATGCAGCTGGACGACCGGCGTGTGGTCGCCGTGATGCGCCTCGTCGATGACCTTCGCCCACCAGCTGTACATGCAGAACAGCACCGCCACGACCCCGGCGGTGAAGATCCAGCCGCCGCCGTTCGGGTGGCCCATATGGCCGCCCTTCATCCACATGATCCCCCCCGCCGCCATCGCCAGCGCGGAGAAGGCGGTGGCGATCGGCATGATGTCGGGGGGAAGGATGTGGTAGCTGTGGTTCTTGGCGCCGGCCATTGATGCGGGTTCCCTGAGGACTGTCGGACCCACCCTAGCGTCGCCGCGCGCGGGAGGGAACAGGGAACAGGGGGCGGTGGATCAGAAACGATCGGACGCGCGCCGCTGCCTTGCTCACCCCTCTGGGTTGGTCCGCCCGGTCGTCTTCACCGCGTCGGCGGGGTAGAAGGTGTAGGAGAGCGTGATCGTCTGGATGTCGTTCGCGTCCGGGTCATGCAGGATCTCCGGGTCGACATAGAAGATCACCGGCATCCGCGCGGTCTCGCCAGGCTGGAGCGTCTGCTGGGTGAAGCAGAAGCACTGGATTTTCTTGAAATACTTTCCCGCCTGCGCGGGCTGGACGTTGAAGGTCGCGGTGCCGGTCAACGGGCGGTTCGACGTGTTGGTCGCGAGAAAGAAGGCCATGTCGCGTGCGCCCACGTCCACTGTGTCGCTCCGCGCCTCCGGGCGAAACCGCCACTTCAGGTTCGGCGACACGTTGCTGTCGAACGCGACGGTGATCTGATGATTGGTCCCGCCCGGCGCGACCAGCCCGCGCCCCGTAGTGCCGTTCAGCCCCGTCGCCTGGCAAAACAAGCGGTAAAGCGGCACGCTCGCCCAGGCGAGCCCCGTCATGAAGCAGACAAAGAACGCCGCAAGCAACGCGGTGCGGGTCGCGCGCGTCACCCCTGACCCGCCTTGATCTTGGCGATGGAGACAAAGAAGATCAGCGCCACCAGCAAGCCGAGCAGCACCGCCATGACGATCGCGCGCCCGCGCTGGCGACGGCGGACGAGCTCGTCCACCGCGGGAGGCGGCGTCCAGGGAGAAGGATCATTCATGCCCACCACCGGTCCGCGACCAGCGCGGCGAAAAGAAGAAACAGGTACAGGATCGAATATTTGAACAAGCGGCGCTCGGGCAGCATCGCATCGCCGGGCGCGGCGTCGCGCACCGTCACCTCCGCCGCGAACACGGCAAACAGCGCGGTCAGGGCCAGTGTGCTCCAGCCATAGACTCGCCCGGTCAGCCCGAGCGCCCAGGGCGCGAGCGCCACCGCGCTCATCAGCACGGTATAGACCCCTATCTGCCGCCGCGTCGCGCGCGCGCCCGCGACCACGGGCATCATCGGCACGCCCGCGGCCTCGTAATCGCTGTTCATGAACAGCGCGAGCGCCCAGAAATGCGGCGGCGTCCAGAGGAACACGAGGGAGAA
>CAXTTU010000385.1:0-3012 GCA_964247225.1 uncultured Sphingomonas sp.
GAACTCGTGGGGCTTCTGGTCTGTGTCGTGCTGGCCGATGGTGCCGATCAGAAAGCCGGTGGCCGGCAAGCCGAACCGGTGGCGCGCCTCCGCCTTGCCCACCTTCGCGCCGCGCGGCGGGATGCCGTTGCGGATCACCTTGAGCTTGTCGCGATAGAGCCTGGGATAGTCGAGGTAGGTTTCCCGGACCGCCTCGGACACCGCGATGTTGCCGGTATAGACGAAAGTGCCGACTAGTTTCTCCAGCGTGCGCAGGGCGTGCCGCTGGCTATCGGCCGGATTGTGCTGCCCGCCGTAGCGGCGTGGGCAGGCTGCAATCGCCGAGGCGACCGCGCCGAGCACGTTGGCGAGCGGCTGGACCCCGAAGAAGGCGTCCGGCCGAAAGCGTCGCATCGCAACGCCGAGGCGCTTGGCCATCTTGGCTAGATCGCGTAGGCCGTGCGGCGGTTGCGGCAGGAGGATGCGAACCCAGTGATCGGGCGGCACCTGACGTTCGCAGTGGAAGTAGAGGCACCAATGCTCGGCCTCGTGTCCGCGATCGCGCAGGCGCGCGGCCAGGCCGGTGGCGAGCAATGACGCACCGCCGATGTCATACCGTGTGCTCAGGAGGACGACTTTAGACATCAGCATCTTCCAACGGGGCGGCCGCCGCAGTTCCGTAGATGTACCAGAGGAGGGCCGCGGTCTTGATCGAGAACAGGCCGTAGCTGACCGTGAGCAGGACTGTCGTGTAGATCGCGATGGCGCCGCGCACCGTACGCGCGAGCCTGGTGGTCCCCGAGCCGCCGAGGAACACGGCCCAGAGCGCGACCGGCGCGATGACCCCGGCATACGTGACCAGGTAGGCGTACCCGGCGTCGCCGATCTGCCCCAACGACTCCTTGAGCCCAAACCACTCCGCCGGCGTGAACGACGCGAGCAGCGAACCGGAGAGGTACAGCCGCCCCATCAGGTCGTCGCCTACAACCACCGGCCGCCACATGCACGATCGCACCAGCGTCAGACTGCACATGATCAGCGGCAGGGCAGCGACGACGTACGCCCGGCGCGAGAAGCCGCTCAGGTGGGCGATGGTGATCAGCACGCATACCATCGACGCGAACCTCGAGTCGCACATGGCGGTCAGGGCGAAGGCGAGGGCCATGTAGCACGCCGTATTCAGTGCCGGGCAGGCGCGGTATCGGCACAACAACCAAGCATAGGCAATTACGGCGAAATTGGAGAGCTCGATCGGCTCAAGAAATACCGACGAGGCGCGGTGCAGCCCAAGGATCGGTTCGAGGAAGGGCAGGAAGTTGCGCCCGTCGAGACGCATCCCGCTGATGTAGAGGCCCAACCCGGTTCCGGTCACGCTGTTGTCCGCGTCGGATGCCTTGATCATGCCCTTGGCAAGAAAGTAGCCGCTCACGTCGAACAGTCTCGTGTAGAGCGTGACGTCCCAGCACTCGAGCACGCCAACGGCGAACACGATGATCAGCAGGAGCCGCACGAGGCGGTCGACCCGTTCCGGCGTGCCCTGCGACCGCCCGAGGAAGTAGTAGGTGAACGGCAGCATCAGGTCGCGCACGATCTTGGGCCCGCTGCCCTGCCGTATAAACGAGAGCGCCAGCAGATAGCCGACCAGCAACACCATGACGACGAGGGCTTTCTCGCTGATGGCGTCGCGCGCCAGCACGAGCGCGAATGCCGAGACGGCGATCTCGCAGCCCGCGACCATCGCCGCCGAGCCAACTGGCAGGCCTTGGGTGAACAGGAAGCACAGGACCATGTTGAACAGCGTCGCAGCGACGATCGTCAGCGTCGCCGCGTCGAGGCGCCGATCGGGCGCGACGACCGGCAGCGCGACGGATAAAGCGGCCAAGGTCAGGCCGCCTTCCGGCCCGACAGCCGCGGGTTGCCGTAGTGCGAATAGGACTTGTGCTCGACCATGCCGACAGCGGTGCCGATGATGTTGCCGCCGGCCGCCTGGATGGCGCGGACGGCGTGACGCATGTCGTCGGGCTGCGACTGTCCCCAGCGGGCCACCAGCAGCACCCCGTCCGCATGGCGCGCGAGGACACAGGCATCCATCAAGTAGTTGACCGGCGGAGTGTCGATCACGACGAGATCATATTTGTCGCGGGCATAGCGCAGCAGCGCCGCCATCCGCTGATCGCTGAGCAGCTCCGTCGAGTCCTGCGCGTACTTGCCGGCCGCGAGCACGTGGAAGCCGGGCACCCGGCTGTCGGGGGTCCTGACGATCGCCTCGTCCTGCGGCCCCGCGCGCAGGAAGCTTTCCAGCCCTTCGCCGGACAGCGGCATGATCTGGTGGAACACCGGCATGCGGAGGTCGGCCTCGATCAGCAGCACGCGGTGCCCGGCGCTGGCCGCGAAATGGGCGAGCGCGACTGAGACCGAGGTCTTGCCCTCCTTGGGCGCCGACGAGGTGACGAGCAGGGTCTGGATGCCGCCCTTGAGCTGAATCCGTGCGTGCAAGGCCCGGATCGCCTCACGGAAGCCGGTGCGCTCGTCGCTGACCGTCGCCAGGAAGTTCGACCGCCGGCTCAGGCCGCGCTCCTCCGGGATGCGCGCCAGGACCGGGATCTGGAAATCGTCAACCAGGTCGTCGATGTCGCGCAGCGTCTTGTCGGAGTAGTCGCGTATGAAGGCGGCCGCCAGGCCGGAGATGCCGCCGAGCAACACGGCCGCGCCGAGGAACGGGATCGTCTGCGGGAAGGATGGGCGCGTCGGAACTTCGGCCAGGCTGACCAGCCGAGCGTTCGGGTTCTGCGCCCGCGTCTCGGTTTCAAGCTCTTTCGAGCGGCTGGCCAGCATGAAGTAAAGCTGCCGGTCGATGTCGGCGTCGCGGACCTGGCTCTGCACGGCCGAGTCCGCGTCCGACGCGCTGGCCGCTTCGCCCTTTGACCGCTCAAGCGCCGCTTCGAGCGCCATCTCGTCCCCCGCGGCGCTCGCCGCTTCGGCGGCCAGCCCCTTGATGACCCGGTCGACCTCGGCGGCCAGGGACTTCTGGAC
>CAXTTU010000386.1:0-3003 GCA_964247225.1 uncultured Sphingomonas sp.
TCGGTATCAGCCATGCGCGTCTCGTCCCGTTCCCGTGCCCGCCGAACGAAGGTGGGCCGACATGGTTGCTTTGCGTTATCGTCGTTCGAGCTTCGAGACAGTGCCGCCCGCCGAGATGTAGGCCGCGTCCACCTCGTCGAGAAACAAGCCATGCCCGACCAGCCCCGGCACCGCTTGCAATGCGGTAGCGAGCGCGCGTGGCTCCGGAAACGGTGCGAAGCGACAGTCGAGCACCAGATT
This sequence comes from uncultured Sphingomonas sp., assembly GCA_964247225.1. Classification (GTDB taxonomy): domain Bacteria; phylum Pseudomonadota; class Alphaproteobacteria; order Sphingomonadales; family Sphingomonadaceae; genus Sphingomonas. The sequence goes on from CAXTTU010000386.1 coordinate 241, forward strand.
ACTCTGGTCAGTGAGGTAGGGCCGCTCGTCACTTAGCCGTAACACCGGCACAGCCCCGAGCGCGCGCAACGCCGCGGTGACCGACTCGCGCGCGAAGGGGACGACCTCCACCGGCACCGGCGCGGCGCCCAGCCGATCGACGCGCTTCGAGCCGTCCGCGATCACGATCATGCGCGTCGAGGCGGCCGCGACCACCTTCTCGCGCAGCATCGCGCCGCCCGCGCCCTTGATCGCGACCAGCGCGCCGTTGATCTCGTCGGCACCGTCGATGGTGAGGTCTACCGAAGCGACATCGGCCATGTCGAGCAGCGCGACGCCGAGCGCCTCCGCCTGCCGCGCGCTCGCGACAGAGGTTGCGACCGCTCGGATGCGCAGCCCCTCGCGCACACGCGCGCCGATCGCATCGATAGCGTGTTTCGCGGTGGACCCGGTGCCGAGGCCGACGAGCATCCCGCCCTGCACCTCGGCCACCGCCGCCTCGGCCGCGAGCCGCTTGTCGTCGTCCTGCGTCACGCCGCGCGCCATGCGCCGCCCGCCCGCGCCGCACAAGTCTTGCACAGCGCGCATGGGCAGGGCCCCGATTGCACGAGGACACGCAAGCAGGTCGACTTCACGCTCAAGCCCGGTCGCTACCTGCTTCAGTTGTCAGGCGCGAGCGAACCGACAATGGAGCTGATGGTCGCGCGCCTGCCGGGCTAGGCAAGCGCGCGATCCGCGATCATGCCTTGGCGTCGGCCCGCGTGTCGCGGCGCTCGGCGATGCGCGCCGACTTGCCGGTGCGGCCGCGCAGGTAATAGAGCTTGGCGCGGCGCACCGCGCCGCGGCGGACCACCTCGATCGAGTCGATGTTCGGCGAGTAGAGCGGGAACACGCGCTCGACACCCTCGCCGAAGCTCATCTTGCGGACAGTGAACGAGGAGCCCATGCCTTTGTTCGCGCGCGCGATGCACACGCCCTCATAGGCCTGCACGCGGGTGCGCTCGCCCTCGACCACCTTGACGCCGACGCGGAGCGTGTCGCCCGCGCGGAACTCGGGAATGGCGCGCGCGGCGGACAGCTTGGCAATCTGCTCGGCTTCGAGCGTCTGGATCAGGTTCATGCAATTTCTTCCGGTTCGTCGCCGCGCGCCAGAGGGCGACCGACCCGAGCGCCGACATGACGCTCCCACAGGTCCGGCCGCCTTAGCCGTGTATCGGCCTCCGCCCGGGCCTTGCGCCAGGCGGCGACCTTCGCATGATCCCCCGACCGCAGCACCTCGGGGATCGTGCGCCCTTCCCATGTCACTGGTCGGGTATATTGCGGGTATTCGAGCAGGCCGCTTTCGAAGCTCTCCTCGTCACCGCTGGTGGGCGCGCCCATAACCCCGGGGAGCAGCCGAACGCAAGCGTCGAGCAGCACCAGCGCCGCCACCTCGCCGCCGGACAGGACATAATCGCCGATCGACACCTGCTCGACCCCGCGCGCTTCCAGCACGCGCTCGTCGAAGCCCTCGAACCGCCCGCACAGCACGACTATGCCCGGGCCGCTCGCCAGCTCGCGCACTCGCGCCTGACGGAGCGGCACCCCGCGTGGCGTCATCGCCAGTACCGGGCGGTTGTCGGCCACGCTGTCCAACGCCGCCGCGACCACGTCCGCGCGCAGCACCATCCCTGCCCCGCCCCCGGCGGGCGAACCGTCCACCGTGCGATGCTTGTCGGCGGCGAAGTCGCGGATGTTGACCGCCCCGCACCCCCAACGTCCCTCCGCCAACGCCCGCCCGGCAAGCGACACGCCGAGCGGCCCGGGAAACATGTCCGGGTAGAGCGTCAGCACGGTGGCGGCGAAAACCATTGCCCTCCCCTGCCCGCGCGGCTTTACCCGGTGCAAGCGGAACGATGCGGCGCGCGCGGAGTCGGGGGCTTATATGAGCGACATGATCGATTGCCTCATCATCGGTGGCGGGCCGGCGGGGATGACCGCGGCCATTTACCTCGCCCGCTTCCACCTCACCCTGCGCGTCGTCGATGCGGGAAAGAGCCGCGTCACCTGGATCCCGCGCACACACAACCATGCGGGCTATCCGGGCGGCATCCCCGGCACCGAGTTGCTGAACAAGATGCGCGAACAGGCAAGCGAGTTCGGCGTGCACGTCGAACAGGCGCTGGTCGAGCACATCGAGCGGCGCGGCGACGGCTTCATGGCACGGGTCGCGACCGGCGAGGAGATCGAGGCGCGCACCGTCGTGCTGGCGACGGGCGTGGTCAACAAGGGCCCGCCGATCTCGCCCGAGCTCCACGACGTGGCGATGGCGCGCGGGCTGATCCGCTATTGTCCGATCTGCGACGGCTATGAGGTGACCGACAAGCGCGTCGGCGTGATCGGCAACCGCACGCATGGGTTCAAGGAGGCGGTGTTCCTGCGTACCTACACGCGCGACGTGACGCTGATCGCGCCGGACCAGGACATCGAGCTGTCGGACGAGGAGAACGCCCGGCTCGCCGAACTCGGCGTCCGCGCAGTCGGCGGCCCGTGCCGCTCGCTCCGCATCGAGGGCGAGGAGATCGTGGTGCCGACCCCGGCGGGCGACCTGTCCTTCGACAGCGTCTATCCCGCGCTCGGCTCGGTGATCCGCTCCGAGCTGGCGGTCGCGTTGGGGGCGGAAGCCGAGTCCGATGGTACGCTCGACGTCGATGACCACCAGCGTACGAGCATCCCCGGCCTCTACGCGGCGGGCGACGTGGTGCGCGGGCTCGACCAGATCAGCCACGCGATGGGCGAAGGCGG
>CAXTTU010000387.1:0-2993 GCA_964247225.1 uncultured Sphingomonas sp.
TGCGCCCGGCCACCGGGCCGAGGCGGGCGCGATCGTGGAGGCGAATGCGCGCGACATGGCGGCGGCGATCGAGCTCTCGCCCGCTATGCGCGACCGGCTTCGGCTCGACGCGGCGCGGGTGGAGGGGATCGCGGCGGCGGTGGCGGTGGTGGCGGAGCTCACGGACCCGGTCGGCGCGACCATCGACGAGACGCGCCGGCCCAATGGCCTGCTGCTCCGCCGCGTCCGCGTGCCGATCGGGGTGATCGGCATCATCTATGAAAGCCGCCCCAACGTCACCGCCGACGCCGCGGCGCTGTGCGTGATGGCGGGCAACGCCGCAATCCTGCGGGGCGGATCGGAGGCGAGGGAGAGCAACCGCGCGCTCCACGCCGCCTTCGCGAACGGGCTCGCCGCCGCCGGGCTTCCCGCCGACGCGGTGCAGATCGTCCCCACGCAGGACCGCGCGGCAGTGGGCGCGATGCTGAGTGCCGAAGGCGTGCTCGACCTGGTGATCCCGCGTGGCGGCAAGGGACTGGTCGCGCGGGTGCAGGCCGAGGCGCGGGTGCCGGTGCTCGCGCATCTCGACGGGGTGAACCACAGCTATGTTCACGCTTCCGCCAACCCCGCGGTGGCGGAGGCGGTCGTGGTCGACGCCAAGATGCGCCGCCCGGGCGTATGCGGCGCGACCGAGACACTTCTCGTCGATCGTGACTATCCCGAGCCGCGGCGGCTGTTCGACGCGCTTCGGGCGGCAGGGTGCGAGCTGCGCGGCGACGCGCGGGCGCGCGCGATCGACCCCGCACTGGCCGGGGCGAGCGATGCGGACTGGGATGCCGAGTATCTCGACGCGGTGCTCTCGGCTGCGATCGTCGACGGGCCGGACGCGGCAATGGACCACATAGCCCGCCACGGCTCGCACCACACCGACGCGATCATCGCCGAGGATGCGAACGTCGCCGAGCGCTTCCTGACGCAAGTCGACTCGGCGATCGTGATGTGGAACGCGTCCACCCAGTTCGCCGATGGCGGCGAGTTCGGCTTGGGCGCGGAGATTGGGATCGCCACCGGTCGCCTCCATGCGCGCGGCCCGGTCGCGCTGGAAGGGCTGACGACGTACAAATGGGAGGTGCGGGGGACAGGACAGGTGCGGGGTTGAGGTCGACCCGGCCACACCGTATGATTGCGAAATGACAGTCCACGCCGTCACCGTTCACCTGTCTGCCGACACGCTGGCGGCGCTTGACCGGCTTGCGGGACGGACCGAGCAGTCCCGGTCTGCGATCATGGCCGAAGCGATCCGTGCGCATGTGACCGACGAGAATGCTTTTCACGACTCGCTGGATGAGGCGGACGCCGAATTCGAACGTGGCGAATACATCACCCATGAAGAGCTGGTCGTGCAGATCAGGGCAAGGCGGCATCGCAAGGCCGCGGCTTGAAGCGGCTCGCCTGGAGCCGCACGGCGCAGCGGCAACTGTTCGCGATCGCGGACTATTATCGTCAGTTTGACCCCGAGCTGCCCGATACGATCCTGGAGCGGATCGAGCAGGCACCGCTGCTGTTGCTCGAGTTCCCGGACATAGGTAGCCCGACCACCCGACAAGGAGTGCGTAAATGGCGAGCCAGAGGGACGCCGTTTCTTCTGCTCTATCGGGTACGCGGCGACACTGTTCAGGTACAGCGTGTGGTTCACGCCCGGTCGGACGGCACCTGACCCGCCGCGTCGGCCTGCTCGGCGGATCGTTCAACCCCGCGCATCGCGGGCACCGGCGCGTCACGCTTGCCGCCATCCGCGCGCTGGCGCTGGATGAGGCTTGGTGGCTGGTGTCGCCCGGCAACCCGCTCAAGGCGGGCGCGCGCGACATGGCCCCGCTCGCTGCCCGGCTCGCCTCCGCGCGCGCGACCGCGCGGCGCGCCCCGATCCGGGCGACCGCGATCGAGGCGCGTCTCGGCACGCGTTATACCGTCGACACGCTCCGCGCGCTGGTCCGCCGCCACCCGCGTACCCGCTTCATCTGGCTGATGGGGGAGGACAATCTCGCCCAATTCCACCGCTGGCGCGACTGGCGCGGCATCGCGCAAACGGTGCCGATTGCGGCGATCGCGCGACCGGGCTATGAGAGCGCTGTCCGTCGCGCGCCCGCGATGGGCTGGCTCCGGCGGTTCGCCCGACCGCCGCGCCAGGCGAAGAACTGGACCAAGTGGAGTTTGCCGGCCCTCGTGCTGTTGCGCTTCCGCCCCGATCCGACATCCGCGACGCTGATCCGCGCCGCCCATCCCGCTTGGCATCTCGCCCCCGCGACCCCACCTTATCTCCCGACATCATCTCAGGAGTAACCTTGGCCACACATGCCCCTGTTCCGTCCGCCAGCGACCCGGTCGCCGCGCTGCACGGCCTTGTTCTGTCCTCGCTCGACGACGATCAGGCGGTGGACACGGTCTCCATCCCGCTCGCGGGCAAGTCGACCATCGCGGACCATATGGTGATCGCCAGCGGTCGGTCGACGCGCCAGGTCGCCTCCATGGCCGCCAAGCTGGTCGAGAAGATCAAGGCTGAGACTGGCCGCCCGGCCCGCGTCGAGGGGCTGCCGACCGCCGACTGGGTGCTGATCGACGCGGGCGACGTGATCGTGCACCTATTCCGCCCGGAGGTCCGCTCGTTCTACAATCTCGAAAAGATGTGGGCGTTCGGCGATGCGCCGACGGCAGTGGCAGGGAGCGCATGAGGCATTGCAATTGAATGGCAGTCAGGCTATTTGAGAGTTGCTAAGGACATTGGTATTCCAACGTCATGGACCTCAGCCGCTGCAACGGCTGGGGTCCTTTTCGTTTGGAGGACGCGCTGCAACGCGCCCTCCGCCCGGCACGTTACTTGGCGCGTACCACCTGAACGATCGTGAGAACCATGATCGCAAAGGTGAACAACACACCAAGCAGAGCGCACACGTCTGCTAAGGTCACCGGTATTTTCTCCTTCGTTGACGGCGGGATTGCCGTCGTTCACGACCATG
>CAXTTU010000388.1:0-2985 GCA_964247225.1 uncultured Sphingomonas sp.
GGTTCGCGCCCGAGCGGTAGAAGAAGTCGGGCGCGACCGCGACGTAGCCGAGCTTTGCGAGGCGGCGGCAGATGTCCTTGATATAGTCGTGGATGCCGAACACCTCGTTGACGACGATCACCACCGCGTGCCGCCCCGGCGCCTTGGGCCGCGCGACATAGGCGGGCAGCGGCTTCGGCGCGCCGTTCGGGATCAGCACCTCCTCGATCACCAGCCCGTCGGCGGGCGTGGTGATCGGCGCGGCCTCCGCCGACACCGCCGTCAGCGCGTACCCGGCGAAGAACATCGACACCGCCGTGCGGCGCGTGACGTGGAAGTCCTCCGGGAGCGAGCCCTCCGGGCGGGTGAGGTTGAGCATGGGGCCTCCTGTCGCGTTGTCAGACGCAGATTACGGCAGCGCCACGCAGCGCGCAATCAAGCGCGGCTATTCATGCCGATAGCGGACGAGCCAGGTCACGGTGGCGATTTGGAAGATTGCCCCCAATGCAGCGAGCGCCACCTCGACGCCGCCGGCATTTGGAAATAGGAGCAGTATCGCCAGCATGGCGGAAAACACTTCGACGACCAGCACCGTCGTCAAGAACGCGCGTGCTTGCGCTTGCCGCCGTTCCGGCACCTTTCGCCAGAAAATCAGGCGAAAGAAGTATAACAGAAACCAAGTGAAAAGGAAGGCGGGCAGGCCGGCTAGGTTGATCGCGTCCATGGGATCGCGCCCTGCACGCGCCTCGAAAACTCCACCCAAACCGATCGCCACGAAGACGATTCCGCTCATGGCAAAGCCGAGCGTGACCAGATACCCGACCGAGACCGGTCGCATGTTCGGACTGCGGGAAAATGCGTTCGTCATTTGTGGACCGACGTAACGTGGAAGGTAAGTTGGCGGGCAATCGCGTGAAGCGCGGACTCGTCGTTCGTTACTTCCTCGTGCAGGAACATGGACGTGCCCCCGGTCGCAGCCGCGCGCGGCGCCATTTCGAGCTTCAACGAAGCCGCGATCTGCTTCCCTCGTATCTGGGTCCGTAGGTTCGCTCGTTCGGCAATCTGCGCGCAGCGGGCTGCGCGATCGGCCTTTGACATTCTACTGCCGATAGCCTCGGCTGCCCGCGCCGTGGTTCGGTCAACGGCGAGCAGGGTCCGCACTTCCTGCAACTCGCGGACGGCGCGCAAGCCGCCAAACGCCAAGTCAGGCAAGGTCATGATTGTAGCAGCTATGCGGAACCCTTCCGTTTTTTTCTTAAACTCCTCGGCACCTTCATCATAGCCGCCAACCTCCATCCCATATGCAATTCGGTCTGCACCCAAAAGAAAACTACCGCCGACAAGGCCGGCCAACCCGATAACGCCCAGTCCCGTAGGCAAGAGCGCGATCGAGGCAGCGACGCAGACTACGTCGAATACCAAGCCCGCGAAATCATCGCGATGCTTGGTGAGAGCGCGATTGACGCCGCGACCGATCATCTGGAACGCAGCCGTGTTGGCCTGCGCTTCGGCCATCTGCGCCTGCATCTCCTGCTCCATGCACCGGTCGATGAAACGACGCGCGCGGCTCATGAAGTCCATCGGCGGTGGGCGTCGTCGCGGGGGAGGCGGGCTCCAGTGGAACACAGCCACGTCCCCGAAACCGTTGGCGCGACCAGGCGCGCGCATCGGAAAGATCGCCCCGTTCGCCGCCCAGGCGACGCCGACGCCGGACCCGCAGCTGCGGTCTACAAAGGCGCACAAGCGGTTCCGCGCATCCGTGCCGTTCAGATACGGACCCCACTCGCTACTCAGTTGCACGGCCATCTGCTCGCCCCCCTGACCCTCGCCAATGCTTGCCCTCACACTCCGGAAGTCGCAAGACCGTAATCGCTCCCGTTTCAGGTCACCTGTCCGCCCCCGAACTCAGCACCCGCGAGATCACCTCAAGCCCGCCCTCGCTGACTCGAAGCTCGTTGAACGCAGGCGGGCTGCGACGGAGGCGCTTGGAGAGCGTACCCGCGCCGATCAGGCGGATGGTGCGCCCGTCCCGCTCGTACGGCAAGTCGAACGGGTCGTGGACGTGCCCCGACAGGACCGCGTGCGCGCCCGCCGCCAACAGCGCGTCGAGCGCGGCGCGCCCGCCATGCGTGTGTTCGCGCCCGCCCGGCCGCGGGTCGACCAGCGGGTGGTGCGCGGCGACGAGGATCAGGTCGCCCGGGCTCGCCTCTGCGATCGTCGCCAGCGCCTCGGCGAGCGAGCGGCGGCTTACCTGCCCCTTGGACTGGTCGATCCGCCATTGCGCGCGCGCGACGGTCTTGAGCGGGACAACGCGCACGCCGGGCAGCGTCAGCGGCTGCTCGATCAGCCTCTCGACCGCGGCGTAGCGCGCATAGGGACGCAGCAACCGCCCGACGGGATCGGAGTAATAGGGGATGTCATGATTGCCGATCTCCACCGTGACCGGCACGCCGAGCGAGCGGAGCCAGCGCCCGCCCGCCTCGAACTCGTCCCGCTTCGCGCGCATGGTCAGGTCGCCGGTCATTATCACCGCTTGCGGCGCTTCGGCGGCCACGCAGGCGGCGAACCAGGTGAGCGCGGTCGGGTCCTCCGCGCCGAAATGAACGTCACTGACGTGGAACAGCTTCATGGCGCTGCCTAACGCGGCGGGGCGCAAACCGTGCCCCGCCGCCCGGCCGTCACGCGAGCTTGAACGCTTCCTTGTTCATCGCGGCCGTCAGATGCTTGTTCTCGGCCGCGGTCAGCTTCGCCTTGAGCTTGGGGAACATGTCGTTCTCCTCCTCGCCCGCATGCTCCGCGACCAACGCGCCCAGTTCACGCATTCGGGGTGCCCAGCCCGCATCGTCCTTGCTCATCTCGGTGAGATCGAACAGCGCCTGTTTGATATAGCCATGCTCGTGATTGAGGTGGTCCGCCCCTTCCGGCATGCCGAGGTCGCGCATCTTGGCGTAGATGCTGTTCTCTTCGGCGAACGAGTGTTTGCCCAGCGCGTGCTTGATCTGCATC
>CAXTTU010000389.1:0-2960 GCA_964247225.1 uncultured Sphingomonas sp.
ACCTTGCGCGAGGTCGAGAAACAGGCAGAGGAGGACGCGCGAACCGCCATCCTCGCAACCCCCCTCGTGCGTGCTGCGTTGGCGGCGTTCCCCGACGCGGTGCTAGAGGACTGGCCCGGCAAACGGAGTGCTTGAATGAACAACCTCGACGAGATCATGGCCATGGCGCAGAACGTCCAGGCCGAACTGGAAAAGGCGCAGGCGAACCTCGACACGATTGAGGTGGAGGGCGCGTCGGGCGGCGGCATGGTCAAGGTCCGCGCCTCGGCCAAGGGCCGTATCATCGCGGTCGACATCTCCCCCGAGCTGCTCCAGCCGAGCGAGAAAGGAATGCTGGAGGACCTCGTCGCCGCCGCGTTCAACGACGCGCGGGCGAAGGCGGACGCGGTGTCGGGGGCGGAGATGGGCAAGATGACGAGCGGGTTGCAGCTCCCGCCGGGGTTCAAGCTGCCGTTTTAGGCGCAGCGCGGCAGCCGGCTACGCCCGGCTGACTCGCGCCAGCCCGGCCGGCGGGTCGCGCCAGCGAACCCGTTCGACGTTACGGGATTTACTCCCGTGACGTGGCCCCAAGGATCACACCTCCGCAACCCTCCCCGGCGAAGGCCGAGGCCCAGCTTCAACCGCTGCACTGGGCCCCGGCCTGCGCCGGGGAGTGGAGGAGAGAGCGCAACCAGGAGCCGCCCAACCGGCCCGATCTTTGAAATGTCCATCCTCGCACCCCAACGCCGCGGCAAAGCCGCGTCGTCGACCGGGCTACGCCCGCCGGCCGTGCTTGCGCGTCTCGCGCGCAGCTACGCTGCGGGCGTGCGCGCTAACGCAAACACCCGTCCAGCCCACTCCGCCGCACCACCCCCTCATACCGCGCCAGCTTATTCCCATGCCGCCGCACAAACCCGTGCGGGTCCACGGCATCCCGCTTTTTCGGCAGCGGCAAAATCGCCGCGATCCGCGCCGCCTCGGTCGGCGATAACCGGTCCGCGCCGTGCCCGAAATACCGCTGCGCCCCCGCCTCGACGCCATAGGTGCCGATGCCGGTCTCGGCGACGTTGAGGTACACTTCCATGATCCGCCGCTTGCCCCACAGCGTCTCGATCAGCAGCGTGAACCACGCCTCCGCCGCCTTGCGGAGGTAGCCGCCGCGCTGGAACAGGAACACGTTCTTCGCGGTCTGCTGGCTGATCGTGGAGCCGCCGCGAATACGCCCGCCGCGTGCGTTGCGCTTCGCCGCGGCCGCGATCGCCTCGACATCGAAGCCGTGGTGGAGGCAGAAGCGCGCATCCTCCCCCGCGATGGCGGCCCGCGCCATCGCCGGGTCGATGCGGTCGAGCGGCTCCCATTGCTTGGTGACGCTCGTGCCGCTCAGCCGGTCGCCCAGCATGGTGAAGGTATAGGGGACCGGCACGACCCGGTAGATCAGCACCCACAGCACCGACAGGATAACGAACGCCACGACGGCCCGGAAGGTGAGGCGGAAGGCGCGACGGATCATCGCGCCGCCGTAGCGCGCCGTCCGAGCGAGGCCAACACCGCCCGCGCTGCCTCGACGCCGGTCTGGTAAGCCCCGTGCGCGGTGGTGAAGTCGGTCGGCGAACACGCCTCGCCCGCGAAAAACAGGCGACCATCGACCGGCTCGGCGAGCACCGCCCGCGCCCCCGCACGACCCATCAGCGCATAGGAATAGCTGCCGCGTGCAAAGGGCTGCTCGCGCCAGCGGGTCGCGCCGAGCGGTCGCAGACGCCGGCGGAAGTCGCTGCCGAGCAGCGCGACGAGCTCGTCGACGCCGAACGCCGCCGCCGCTCCCTCCTCGTTCAGCGCCTCCGCCGCGAGGCCGCCATAGAACATCTCCACGATCGGCCAGCCGAACGGCGACAGGCGATAGCTCGCGGTCATCGCCGAGCGCGGGTTGCCGGTCAGGTGCGCCTGCGCTTCCCAAGGCGGGGTGCCCTCGACCGCGAAGAAGCATTTGTCGGCGAGCCCCAGCGGAAGCGATGCCGCCGCGTCCTGCTTGGCGGGGAGCGGCGGGTCGAACGCGATCTCGCCGCGCGTGAGCGCCGGGGTGGGCGCGGCGACGATCACATGGGCGGCGTCGAGCGTGCCCGCCGCTGTCTCGACGCGGATCGTGCGGCCGCGATGGTCTACACGGGTCACCGGTGTCGAGAACCGGACGGGCACGCCCGCGGCGTGGTGGGCGACGAGCGTACCATAGCCCTCCACGACCGCCCAGTTGTCGTTCGTGGCGTCCGCTTCATATGCAGCCCAGTCGTGGAGCGACACCCGGTCGAGCGGAGCGCCGCTGTAATAGCCGCTGATCGCGTCGAGGATCGGGCGGTGCGGATCATCGTCGGCGACGAAGCTCGACATCAGACGATCGGGCCCGCCTACCGCAGCGCGCGCGTTCCGCTCGAACCGCTCGTAAGCTTCGCGGGCAGCTTGCTGCTCGGCGGGCGGGTAGCCGAGATCGCGCCATTGCCGGCCCCAACCGGGATCGCTCCGGTCGACACCGAACCCATTCGCCTCCGCGATCCGGGTCCACGGGTTGCGCCGGGCGGAGTGCAGCCAGCCGCAGCCATGGTCGACGGTCACCTCACCGGCGGGCGAAAAGGGGAGCCGAACGCTATGCGCCCGTCCGCTGAGCCGGTCGGCGGCTTCGATTAGCAAGACGTCGCGCCCTGCATCGTGGAGCAGGCGCGCGGCGGCTATCCCCGCCGCGCCTCCGCCGACGATGATGGCGTCAGCGCCGGGCATGGCTGCTCACATCCGGAACACGCCGAAGCGCGGGTGCTCGGGGATCGGCGCGTTCAGCGTCGCCGCGAACGCCAGCCCCAGCACGTCGCGGGTCTGCGCGGGGTCGATCACGCCGTCGTCCCACAGCCGCGCGGTGGCGTAATAGGGGTTGCCCTCGTCCTCGTATTTCTGGCGGACGGGCGCCTTGAACGCTTCGGTTTCCTCCTCGGTCCACC
>CAXTTU010000390.1:0-2917 GCA_964247225.1 uncultured Sphingomonas sp.
GGCATGCGGTGTCCAACGTCGTGCCGATCGTCGCCGCCAACCGCGTCGGCACCGAGCACGGTCAAACCTTCTACGGCACCAGCTTCATCGCCGACGAGCGCGGCGACATCCTCGCCGAGCTCGGCCGCGAGGAGGAAGGCGTGATCACCGCCACGCTCGACCTCGCCCGGGTCAAGCGCCACCGCGCCGCCTTCGGCTTCTTCCGCGACCGCCGGCCCGAGCTGTACGGGCGTTTGGTGGAGGATCGGTGAGCGTAGCCGTTACCGCAGCCGCTGGAGCGTGTCGGCGTAGAGCACAACATCACTCTGCCCGCAGATGATCGGAAACAGCCAGCGGTCCCGATACTGGACCTGCAGCACCTCGGACGTCGGAGCGGGACCGCGCGGGAGGGCAGTCCCCGTCACCCGCAAAAGTCTACCCGTCCACCGGCGGGACTGCCGGTAGTAATTGTCCGGCAGCAGCAACGGAATGCAATGGTCTCCCACGCTGATTGATGCCCAGGAATAGGTGCCGGTTCGATGAACGACCGTCGCAAGGCCGGTGATCACGCATTTCGCGCCCGGCTCACACCGCGATTTACTATGATCCGATGTGGTTGGTGATGACGGTGCATTTACCTTCGCGTCGGCGCAAGCCTGACAAGGGGCGAAAGGCACCAGGAAGGCGGTTGCGATCAGTCCGGCCGGAACTCGCATCGTAACCCGCTGCTTCCCTTGTTCTGTTCCCATTGTCGGGTCTGGCTAGCGATCTCGGCCAGCTCCGCCGTACTGAACGGTTTGCCCGCAATCACGCGAACCGCGAAATGCCCGCGCACGTCGCGGTCGATCGCAAATGCCCTGCGTCGGCTGATCACATAGGAACTCTTGCCGGTGGCGTATGTCATAGCCCCATTTTCGGGGCCGGGTATATCAGCGCGAATGTCAGACGCGCGCCCAAGCGGGTGGGTGTGGCCTCCCGCATTGGGATCACGCTTGCTATGTTGGTGGCGGTGACCCGCGTTTCGCTGCCGTCCTCGCACTTGCGCCAACCGCGCTTGGTCGCGACCACGGCCTTGGTGCCTGTCAATGTGACGGCAAACATCTGCTCCCTGTCCGAGTGACCGAGATCGAGCTTGGTACCGTCCGACAACGCGTGCCTGATCCAAGCGTCCCGGACCTGTGCATGATAGGCAGCGGTTACGCTCGTGTTGGAGTCGGTCACCGTCGGCCTCCCGCTACTTCGCCGCCGCCCGGATGAAGTCCGCCGTCCGCTCCGGCTGCGTGACCGGCAGCATGTGGCCGCCATCGATCAGGTCGAGCGTCGCGGGTGCGATGTGCTCGGCGGTGACGACGCCGTTGAGATGGTGGTCGAGCACATAGTCCTCGCGCCCGTACAGCATCGCGACCGGCAGCTTTAGCTCGTGATAGCGGCGCGAAAGCCGGGCCATCTCGTCATTCGCCGACGACAGCTCGAACGAGGCGGCGTTGATATTGCCGGGGCGGAGCGCGAGCAGGCCACCGCCGCGCGTGCCGAAATCGGCGGGCACCGGCTCGGGCGCGAAGATCTGCTTGGTCACCATCGGCGAGCTGAGCTGGCCGAGCGGTACGCCGAGCACCTGGGACGTAAAGGTGCGCGACGCCTTCAACCGCGCCTGCAGCCCGCGGAACATCGGCGGCACCTTGGGGAGCGGCTGCGTCAGCGGGGCGATCAGCGCGAGCCCGCGCACGGCGTGCGGATGGTCGAGCGCGAGCGCGAGGCTGATCGCGCCGCCGAGCGAATGGCCGACGAGCAGCGGCTTCTCGAGCCCGAGTTTCTCGATCATCCGCGCGATGATCGCCGCTTGGTCGACGATACCGGGCTCGCCGCCTCCTGTGGCAGTGGAGTAGCCCGAGCGCGGGCGGTCGACGACGATGACGCGGTGGTGCGGGGTCAGTCGGTCGAGCAGGTAGCTGAAGTTACGCATCTGCCCGCCCAGCCCGTGCACGAGCACGATCGCGGGCCCTTCGCCCATGTCGAGGTAATGCAGCCGCGCGCCTTCCACGTCGACGAACCGGCCATCCGCAGGCACTTGCGCCTCCGCCTGCCGCCCCGCCCAATGCGAATACAGCGCCAGCGCGCCGGAGACGAGGCCGGCGCCGAGCGCGGCGTTGCGAAAACGGTGAGTGCTCATGCCAGGGGGACGGTTGACGCGCGCGGAGGTTCCGCACCGTCCCGCAGCTCGCACGCCCGCGCGAACACCGCCTCGAACATCGCCGCAGTCAGCTTGCTGGTGTTCTGATTGTAGCGCGAGCAATGGTAGCTGTCGATCAACACGCGCCCGTCCGGCAAGCTGTGCTCGGCAAGGTGCCCGAACTTCGCCGCCGACGCTTTCAGCCCCAGCGCCTTGGCCGCCGAGCCATGCGCGATCTGGCCGAGCGCGACCAGCACGCGGACAGACGGCAGGGCCTCCAGCGGCGCATGGAGGAACGGGCGGCAGGTCGCGATTTCGGCGGGGGTGGGCTTGTTCTCTGGCGGCAGGCAGCGGACCGAGTTGACGATCACCGCGCCCGAGAGCGAAAAGCCGTCCGCCGGGTCGGCGCGATACTCGCCGGTGGCGAGGCCGTATTTCGCGAGCGTGTCGAACAGCAGCACGCCCGCATGGTCGCCGGTGAACGGCCGCCCCGTGCGGTTCGCGCCATGCTTGCCGGGCGCGAGGCCGACCACCGCGAGCCAGGCGTCCGGGTCGCCCCATACCGGCACGGGCGCGTTCCACCAGCCGGGATGCTCGACCCGCAGCGCCTCGCGAAACTGCACCAGCCGCGGGCAGCGCGGGCAATCGTGCGGCGGTTCGGTGTCGGGAAGCGCGCTGGGTGTACGGAGCATGGCGCGTCGCCTAGGCCGGTCCGGGTGACGCGCTCAAGCTACATCGTCGCGCTCGGCTCCAACCGGCGCGGTCGGC
>CAXTTU010000391.1:0-2905 GCA_964247225.1 uncultured Sphingomonas sp.
GACCACGCCGATCGCGGGCGCGCTCGGCGGCGCGCGGCGCGGCGTCGCGGGGGTGCCGGGCGCGATCGGAAGCTGGTTTCAGGTTCATAGCGACAACCAGCGACTGCGCGCCGACCTCCTCGTCGCCAACCGCCTGCTCACCCGGGCGCGGGTGCTCAATCATGAGAATGACCGCCTTCGCCGCCTGCTCGCGCTGCGCGACGCGAGCGCGGATACGGTGGTCGCGGCGCGGCTGGTCAGCTCAACGACGTCGAGCACGCGCCGGTTCGGCCTGCTCAACGCGGGGCTGTGGCAGGGGGTGCGCGAGGGGCAGCCGGTGGAGGGGCCCGACGGGCTGATCGGCCGCGTCGTCGAGACCGGGCCCACCACTGCGCGCGTGCTGCTGCTCATCGACCCCGAAAGCATCATCCCCGCCCGCCGCGCCCGCGACGGCCTGCCCGCGATCGTCAGCGGGCGCGGCGATGCGCTGGTGGAGGTGCGCTCCGCCAACCCGGCGGCGGGGGACATCCGCCCCGGCGACCTGTTCGTCACCTCGGGCGCGGGCGGCATCTTCGCGCCCGACGTGCCCGTCGCGCGGGTGGTGCGCCGTTCCAGCGACGGCGGCGTCGCGCAGGTGCTCGCCGACCCGGACACGCTAGACGTCGCGCTGGTCCGCCATGCCTTCCTGGCGCCACCACCGCCGCCACGCCGTACGACGCCATGACGCTGGAGCCGGTCAGGCCGTTTCAGCCGGTGCTCCCGCCCGGCCGCGCGCGCGCGTTGCCGCCGGTGACGGTGGCGCTGGGTTCGCTCGTCCCCGCGCTGGTGCCGCTGGTCGGGCCGGGGCCGCTGGTGCCGCCGACGGGGCTGCTGATGCTGCTCGCCTGGCGGCTGCTCGCGCCCGCGTCGCTGCGGCTATGGGCCCCCGCCGCGCTGGGGCTGTTCGACGATCTGGTCAGCGGGCAGCCGCCGGGCAGCGCGATGCTGTTGTGGACGCTCGCGTTCCTCGCCGTTGATTTCGTCGAGCGAAGGACGATGTTCCGTTCGTTCGGCAAGGATTGGGCGATCGCCGCCGCGCTGGTCACCGCCGTGCTCGTCGCGGGGCGGTTCCTCGCCTCGCCGCTTCGCGCGCATGTCGCCGTCATGCTAGGGACCCAGATCGTGGCCGCCGCCTTGCTCTTTCCCGTCGCTGCGCGATTGTGTGCGTGGATTGACCGCCATCGGGGACATGCGTGAAGCGTCCGCCGCGCGCGGTCACCGAAGCCGCGCAGACCCTGAGCTTCACCCGCCGCGCGCTGGTGCTCGGCGGCGCGCAGGGCGTGGTCGCGCTCGGGCTGGCCGCGCGGATGGGCTGGCTGGGCATCGCGCAGAACCAGCATTACGGCGCGCTGGCGGAAAGCAACCGCGTCAACAACACGCTGATCCCGCCGCGGCGCGGCTGGATCGTCGACCGGCACGGCGCACCGCTCGCGAACAACCGCACCGATTTTCGCGTCGACATCATCCCCGACCTGCTGGAGGACGATGCGCGCGTGCTCGCGCTGCTCCAGAACCTGCTCCGACTGTCACCCGACGACATGGCGCGGATAGCCGCCGACCTCGATCGCGCGGCGGGGTTCCAGCCGGTGCAGGTCGCGGACAAGCTCGACTGGGAGCGGTTCGCCGCGGTCAATGTCCGCCTGCCCGAGCTGCCCGGCGTCGCCCCGACCCGCGGCTTCGCGCGCAACTACCCGTCGGGCGCGGCGGTTGCGCACCTTACCGGCTATGTCGGCGCGGCGAACGCGGAACAGTTCAAGAAGACGCATGATCAGCTGCTCGTCACCCCCGGGTTCAAGCTCGGCAAGGACGGGTTGGAGAAGGTGCTGGAAGCGGACCTGCGCGGCAAGCCGGGCGCACGGCGGGTGGAGGTGACCGCGCATGGGCGGCTGGTCAAGACGCTCGCCACCCGCCCCGACGTGCCTGGTCGGACCGAGCGGCTGACCATCGACGCGGGGCTGCAGGACTATGCCGCGCGGCGGCTCGGCACCAATTCGGGCTCGGCGGTGGTGCTCGACTGTCACACCGGCGAGATCCTCGCGATGGTGTCGATGCCCGCCTATGACCCGAACAGCTTTTCCGCCGGGATTAGCCATCTCGAATGGCAAATGCTGTCCGACGACGACCACGTCCCGCTGATGAACAAGGTGACGCAGGGACTGTATCCGCCCGGCTCCACCGTCAAGCCGATGAACGCGCTGGCGCTGCAGCTCGCAGGGATAGACCCGCTCGCGCGAGTCAACTGCACGGGCGCGATGCGGCTCGGCACCGGGGTGTTTCACTGCCACAAGCGCGGCGGACATGGCGGA
Organism: uncultured Sphingomonas sp.; assembly: GCA_964247225.1. Taxonomy (GTDB): domain Bacteria; phylum Pseudomonadota; class Alphaproteobacteria; order Sphingomonadales; family Sphingomonadaceae; genus Sphingomonas. The sequence goes on from CAXTTU010000391.1 coordinate 2,325, forward strand.
ATCGACATGCGCCACGCGATCATGCAGAGCTGTGACATCTACTTCTACGAGATGGCGCGGCGCGTCGGCTATGACCGCATCGCGCCGGTCGCGCGGACCATGGGGCTGGGCGCGAAGTTCGACCTGCCCTTGTCGACGCAGCGTTATGGCACCGTGCCCGACGCGGCGTGGAAGCGGCGAAAGTACAAGAGCGCGTGGACGATTGCGGACTCGCTCAACGCCTCGATCGGGCAGGGCTATGTGCTCGCCAACTCGATGCAGCTGGCGGTGATGGCGGCGCGGATCGCGTCGGGGACCGCGGTCGAGCCGCATCTGCGCATGGGTGCCGCCAAGCCCGCGTCTGCGCTCCCCTTCACGCCCGACCAGCTCCGGATCGTGCGCGAGGCGATGTGGGGCGTGGTCAACGGCGGCGGCACCGGCGCGGCGGCGCGGCTGCAAGTCCCCGGCGCGTCGATCGCCGCCAAGACCGGCACCGCGCAGGTCCGCCGCATCACCATGGCCGAGCGCGGGCATGGCGTGCTCAAGAATGCCAGCCTGCCGTTCAAGCTGCGCGACCATGCGCTGTTCGTCTGCTTCGCGCC
>CAXTTU010000392.1:0-2904 GCA_964247225.1 uncultured Sphingomonas sp.
CCATGCCCGCCTCCTCGTCTCGGAGGCGGCCCGGCGAGCCGGGTGTTGGAAACCCCGCGTCACCACAAGGCGCCGCCGCCTTTGAGCGGAGCCTTGGACATACGCGGCGGCCACCCGGCCAGAACTGGTGTCTGACCGGCGGTGACGACAAAGAGGTTTCCACGCCTCACCGCCGGGACTGACCGGACGGCGACGGGAAGCTAGCATGATCGGGGCAAGCCGCAATGGGCAAAGCGCCATGGCGAGGCTCCGGGGCACCGTGCGATGGCTATCCTAGGGTCCCCCGCGCTGCTGGAAGGTCGGCTAGTCGCAGCCGAAGAGCCGAGGAGCCGAATCCAATGGCCGCGCATCAGCTTGCAAGCGCGCAGGGTCAGCGCCGCGAACGAGCCCCGACTATCGACCGGATCCGCCCGCCGCTCGCCAAGAACGTCGCGTAGCGCCGTAGCGCGCGTGTAGCGCCCAAACCTGCGTTCCGGGAGAGCTTTCGCGAACCGCGTAGCGGTACCGCTACGCTGATATGCCTTTGTTCCAGCACAAACTTTTGCCCGGTACGCGCCCGCCATTCATAGCGTGGTGTGCTGACCTACTCCTTCCCCCAACTGCTCGATGTACCCCTGATTTTCTGTCGGTTGGCGTTGGGGTGTTCCGGTGGGTTCCGGGGAGCCCCGGGGCGATTGGTCCACGCTTGAAATTAACCGTGCTTAGATCAGTTCTGTATATGTTCTTCTGTCACGACTTGGACCCCGCCCTTCACTGACGGGCAGGGCATATGGAGAGCGATCGTGACCAGTACCCTATCTACTCCGGCACTAGGGCGTGACCTAGCTCTGAAAGTTCTTGATTCGGCCTTAGTCATCGCCACTGTGGTGGCCGCGCTCTATTTTGCAGGCTGGACCTACCGGCAGTCCTACTACGGTCGCTTCGCGATCGATCCCGCCAGCCTTGGCGGCTCCAATGTCGCGGTTGCGGTGGACGGTACCGGCGCGATCCTTACCACAACCGGGGCTTGGCTGAGCGCGATCCTGCCTCTTCTGGTCGCTGCCTTGGTGGTCTTGGTCGCAGGGCATTTGGCTGACCGTGTCCGGGCGCGGGCGCACCATTCGCCATTTTTCGATCCTTTGGCCACCTTCATGGCAAAGATTGGCGTGAGCAGTATCGGCATTCTTCTCATCATGGCCGCAGGACACGTCGCCGGCACGACACGAGCCAAAAACAGGCTGGCCAATGTGGCTCACGGCCAAATTTGGTCCTACCACCTCGATCGCGAGACCATCGGCGGAGTGACGCTCGCACAAACCAACGACATGACCTGGCTGCTCACCAAAACCGGCGTCCGCCCGATCAAGACCGCCGACATTCGATTGATCAACGGACCGCTCATGGAGCGCGTCGCCCGCGAGCACTAGGCTGCGCTTATCTTGTTTGCGCCATGTCGATCGAGGCACCGTACCTTACAGTGTGTGCGTGGCCGGGAGTCACTGGCGACAAGCAGCAATGCCGACAAGTCGGGCGGGTGCCGATCCGGGCTCGCCGGTCGTGGTTCGGCATGGTGAGCGTATTCCGGTCAGGACAGTCGTGGGCGGGAGAACCGCCGCCTACTTCGCCATGATCGGCGCGTCGGGTCGCTCGCCGACCTCGGCGATGACGCTGCCGTCCGGGTTCTTGCCGTAGCGCCGCAGCGCGCTGACCCGCTGCCGCTCGGCGAGGCTGAGCGTGTTCCAGTCGGCGCGCCGCACCGGTGCAGCTTTCGGGTCCGACTTCACCCGCCTCGGCTTCCCGCTCGGGATGGCGACGTCCGCGGTGCCGCTCACCATTCCGCCATGCTTGGCCGCGCGCTCGATCTCGGCATCGAAATCGCCCGCCTCGACCGCGGCCTGCATGTTGTCGAGGAACTGCCCGAACGCCTCGACCGGGATGAAGTTGGTGGTCAGCCCATTGATGGTGAGCGGGCCGCTGTTGCCCTGGGTGGGGCTGAACGCGACCACGTCGTTGTTGACGGTGAACCACTTGCGCCCGCGCACCGGCTCGGTCTGCGCGAACTGCTCCCGGCTGCGCGCGATGCCGTCGAGCAGTCGTTGACGTCCCTTGGCGGGGTCGAACGGCTTGCGCGAGAACGCCTCGTGCAGGTCGTTGTCGATCAGGCCGAGCATGGAAGCGAGCGACATGGAGCGATCTCCGAGCGAATGTAGAAGGGCGCTGAACGTGGCGCACTGGTGCTGTTCGTCATGCCGGTACCGGACGCGAGTAGCAACCTGACCCGCCGCAGTGCCATCGGGGTGGCTGGCCTACTGCTGGCGTTGTTTAGCGTGGGATCAGCGCCTCGCCCTGCTCGAGGTCGCGAAGGCTTTGCTCGGCCGCCTGGCTTCGAAGACCGGGCTCTGCGTTCCGCAACGCCTCAATCACGTCCTTAGGCAGGTCCGATGTTTTCATGGCGACCCGGTCGTTTACCGGACGGGTAGGTATCTGGTCGGGAGAGCTGTTCGAAAGCATGATCGGGTCTCCCGAGGCGTTATCCGCAGGCATTTCACCAACCGCACTCAGGCGCTGGTGATCTTGCCCGCGAGCTGGCCGTGCTCGTGGTCATGGACCAGCTTCGTCAGCGAGGGCTCGTCCATCTCAGCAAGCACGTCCGACAGCTTCTCGTGCGGGACGGCGCCGGGCGCGAACGAGGGGCCGTAGATGCGGCGCAAGGTGCTCACCAGCGTGTTGCCGTGCTTGCGGCTGATCTCGCCGTTCCGGTCGCGGTGACGGCCATGAAGTCCGGGCTGCAGCATAGTATAAATCGCTCCTTGGTGTTCGATGCCCGACAACGCCGGTGCCTCGCCTCGGGTGCCGGTCAGTCCTCAAATAGCGCCTGGCTGCCCGGCAGCATCGGCATGGCGGCACCGCTGGCGCGCACGGCGC
>CAXTTU010000393.1:0-2901 GCA_964247225.1 uncultured Sphingomonas sp.
GGATGCGCGTCGGGTTGGCGTTGCGCGGCAGCTCCGCCATCTTCAGCCGCGCGATAAGCCGCTCGCCATCGTCGAGCGTCTTGTCCGCCGCCTGCGCGCGCAGCTTCGCATGTTTGGGCGCATACTGCTTCACCAGCTTCTTGCGCCGCTCGTTCTTGTTGATCGAACTCAGTTTCGCCATGGACTTAAGCTCTCTTTGTTTCTCCCTCTCCCCGCTTGCGGGGAGAGGGTCGGGGAGAGGGGGCGTCGTGCACCCGCTCCGATGTGATCGGGAGACGGAGCCGACTGCCCCACTCCCCTGCCCTCTCCCCCAAAGGAGAGAGGGGGTTTGTTACGCCGCCTTCTTTTCCTCGGCAGCCTGCTCCTGCGGGAACGGGAAGCCGAACAACCGCAGCAGCTCGCGCGCCTCGTCGTCGGTCTTCGCGGTGGTGGTCACGATCACGTCCATGCCGCGCACCTTGTCGATGCGGTCATAGTTGATCTCGGGGAACACAAGCTGCTCTTTGAGGCCGCAGGCATAATTGCCGCGCCCGTCGAAGCTCTTGGGGTTGAGCCCGCGAAAGTCGCGGACGCGCGGCAGCGCGATGGTGATGAACCGGTCGAGGAACTCGTACATCCGCTCGCGCCGCAGCGTCACCTTGACGCCGATCGGCATCCCCTCGCGCAGCTTGAACGTCGCGATCGACTTCTTGGCCTTGGTGATCACCGGCTTCTGGCCCGCGATCAGCTCCATTTCCTGCGCGGCGGTGTCGACGCGCTTTTTGTCCTGCGTCGCCTCGCCCACGCCCATGTTGAGCACGATCTTGTCGATACGCGGCACTTCGAGCTTGTTTTTGTAGCCGAACTTCTCCGTCATCGCCGCGGCGATCCGGTCGTCGTACATCGCCTGCAGGCGGGGCTTGTAGCCGCCGGTCTGTGCCTCAGCCATTGATCAGCGCTCCCGTCTTCACCGCGACGCGGACCTTCTTGCCATCGCGCACCTCATAGCGCACCCGCGTCGGCTTGCCGTCGACGACATGCGCGACCTTGGAAACATGCAGCGGAGCCTCGATCTTCTCGAGGCCGCCCTGCGGGTCCTGCTGGCTCGGCTTCTTGTGGCGGGTCGCGATGTTGAGCCCGCCGACGATCACCTTGCCGTCGCGCGGCATCGCCGCCGTCACCGTGCCGGTCTTGCCCTTGTCCTTGCCGGACAGAACGATGACCTGGTCACCCTTCTTGACGCGCATCTTGAGCTTGGGCGTCACGGTCTGAGCGGCGGTCATCACAGCACCTCCGGCGCGAGGCTGATGATCTTCATATGCTTCTTGCCACGCAGCTCGCGCACCACCGGCCCGAAGATACGGGTGCCGATCGGCTCCTCGTTCTTGTTGACCAGCACCGCCGCGTTGCTGTCGAAGCGGATGGTCGAGCCGTCGGCGCGATGAATGTCCTTGGCCGTCCGCACGATCACCGCGCGGTGGACGTCGCCCTTCTTCACGCGGCCACGCGGCTGCGCCTCCTTGACCGAGACGACGATGATGTCGCCCACGCCCGCCACGCGACGCTTGGAGCCGCCCAGCACCTTGATACACTGAACCCGCTTCGCGCCGCTGTTATCGGCAACGTCCAGGTTGGATTGCATCTGGATCATCGATCCGCTTCCTTTCGTCTGCGCCCCGATACCGACCGGCGCGCGTCTTAAACTTTAACCCAACCCGTTCGGGGCGAGTAAACCAATCCGTTCGGGCTGAGCGAAGTCGAAGCCCTCCGTCCGACGTTCGCCCTGTCGCCTGCCCTTCGACTTCGCTCAGGGCGAACGGAGGTCAGAGCGGCATGGTGAACAGCGAAAAGTTACGCGTCCACGTCTACCCGCTCGGGGGTCGCATGGGTGTTGACCCGGTCAATCACCTTCCACGTCTTCAGCCTAGAGATAGGCGCGGTCTCCTCGATCCGCACCGTCTCGCCCTGCTTGTACGCGTTCGCCTCGTCATGGGCGTGGTACTTCTTCGAGCGACGGATGATCTTGCCGTAGAGCGGGTGCTTGACCTTGCGCTCCACGTTGACGACCACCGTCTTGTCCCCCTTGTCCGAGACGATCAGCCCGGTCAGCACGCGCTTTGGCATGTGCTCTTCCTTACTTCGCTGCGGCAGCGGAACGCTGCGCCTGGGTGGTTTTGATCCGGGCGATGTCCTTGCGGACCTCGCGCACGCGGCTCGGCTTCTCGAGCTGGTTGGTCGCCGCCTGAAAGCGCAGGTTGAACTGCTCGCGCTTGAGATTGCCCAGGCTCTCGACCAGCTGATCGTCGCTCTGCCCGGCGATATCGAGCTTCTTGGCCATCACGCGACCCCCAGATGCGAGGTGTCGCCCAGACGCGCCACCACCTTGGTCTTGATCGGCAGCTTCATCGCCGCGCGGCTGAAGGCCACCGCCGCAATGTCGCCCGGCACGCCGTCGAGCTCGAACAGGATGCGGCCCGGCTTGACCCGCGCGACCCAGAACTCGGGCGCACCCTTGCCCGAGCCCATGCGGACCTCGGCGGGCTTGCTCGACACGGGCACGTCGGGGAACACGCGGATCCAGAGCCGGCCCTGGCGCTTGATGTGGCGCGTGATCGCGCGACGCGCCGCCTCGATCTGGCGCGCGGTGATCCGCTCGGGCTCCATTGCCTTGAGGCCATAGGCCCCGAAGTTGAGCGCGGTGCCGCCGGGCGCCTTGCCGTGGATACGGCCCTTGTGCGCCTTGCGAAACTTGGTGCGTTTGGGTTGCAGCATTGCCTAATCCTCAGCGCCGGTCATCGCGCGCAGGGCGCACGCCGGAGGTCTGCGCTTCCATCATCAGCCGGTCGGTCGACATCGGGTCGTGGCCGAGGATCTCGCCCTTGAACACCCACACCTTGACCCCGCACACGCCATAGCTGGTGT
>CAXTTU010000394.1:0-2899 GCA_964247225.1 uncultured Sphingomonas sp.
ACGCGGTACTGCTCAACGCCGCGGCCGCGCTGGTCGTCGCGGGCCGCTTCGCCGCGCTCGCGCCCGCCGCCGCCCACGCCGCCGAGGTGATCGACGCGGGCGCGGCGGCAGACCTGCTCGATCGCTGGATCGCGTACCGATGACCGATCGCCTGTCCGCCATCCTCGCCACCACCCGCGCGGAGGTCGCGCGCCGCAAGCAGGCCGCGCTGGCGGAGGCGATCGCGTTCGACCCCGACAAGCGCGCAAGCCTCTCGCACGCCGACGCCATCCTGCGCCACGATGCAGAGCTCGCCAGCCCACCGCGCGGCTTCCATGCGGCCTTGCGCGCCAAAGCGGCGACCGGCTTTGCCCTGATCGCGGAGGTGAAGAAGGCGAGCCCGTCCAAGGGCTTGATCCGCGCCGACTTCGACCCCGCCGCCCATGCCCTAGCTTACGCTACCGGGGGCGCGGCGTGCCTCTCGGTCCTCACCGACGAGCCCTATTTCCAGGGCAGCCTCACCTATCTTCGCGAAGCGCGCGCCGCCGTCGCCCTGCCTGTCCTTCGCAAGGACTTCATGGTTGACCCGTGGCAGGTCGAGGAGGCGCGCGCCAACGGCGCGGACGCGATCCTGCTGATCGTTGCCGCGCTTGACGACTGGACGCTCGCCGAGCTGGAAACCGCCGCGCTGGCGCTGGGCATGGACGTGCTGATCGAGGTGCATGACGAGGCCGAGCTCGACCGCGCGCTACGGCTCCGCTCGCGACTCCTTGGCGTCAACAACCGCGACCTGCGCACGTTCGAGACCGACCCACGCCGCGCCTGGGCGCTCGCAGCGAAGGTGCCGCCGGGCTACACGGTCGTGTCCGAGAGCGGCATCAGGAGCCACGCGGACCTGCAGGCCGCTGCCGAGCACGGTATCCGCTGTTTCCTCGTCGGCGAGTCGCTGATGCGCCAGCCGGACGTGGAGGCGGCGACCCGCGCGCTGCTGGGCTTATAGAAACGCGTCGCCCCTCCCCCTCCGTTCGCCCTGAGCTTGTGCTTCGACAAGCTCAGGGCGAACGGATTGAATGAGGTGAACCTATGCCTGATCTGACGCATCTCGACGAGGCGGGCGCGGCGCGCATGGTCGATGTCGCGGGCAAGGCGGTCACGTCCCGTGAGGCGGTCGCGACCGGGCGCATCACCATGAGCGCGGAGGCCGCAGCCGCCATCCGCGACGGCACCGCGAAGAAGGGCGACGTGCTCGCGGTCGCGCGCGTCGCGGGGATCATGGCCGCCAAGCGCACGGCCGAGCTGATCCCGCTCTGCCACCCGCTCCCGCTCACCCGCGTGTCGCTCGACCTTATCCCCGACGCGACCGGCGTCACCGTCACCGCGACCTGCGCCACCGAGGGCAAGACCGGCGTCGAGATGGAGGCGCTTACCGCCGCCACCGTCGCGCTGCTGACCGTGTACGACATGGCCAAGGCGGTGGACAAGGCGATGGTGATCGGGGAGGTTCGGCTACTCAGCAAGACGGGCGGCAAGTCGGGGGAGTGGCGGGCGATATGAGCTGGCAACGCGAGGCTTTTCGGGAACATTACCGCCGCACGCTCGGAACGGCGGGTTCGAGCAACAGCTATGTAAGCTATCTCAACCTGGTGGATCAGCGGACTGGCGGACTGAACGAGGGCCTTGCGCGAGAGGGTCTGGCCGGTATGTCCGGGCGGCTGAGCGCCATGCCTGATCAGACTTTCAGCGGTGGTCGGACCAGGGCCAACTGTCAATCAGCCCTCAACGCTTATGCCGGTTTCATCGGTGCCCAGCACTCGGTGAAACGACCCGTGAAGCCTCGGCGACGCAAGACCGCGTCAGCCCTTGCTGCACCGGATCCGCTCTCGCCGGAAGCAGCCTCTCAGCTCCTGCAGGAGGTGAAGGCGCTCGGTGCCAAATACCGTCATCTGACAGGGAGGCCATTGGGCGTCGTGGGCGAAGTCGCCGAACTCGAAGCTGCCGAGAAGCTTGGCTTGGAGCTGATGCCGGCACGCTGCCCGGACTATGACGCAATCAAGGCGAGCGATGGCCGGCGAATCCAGGTGAAGGGGCGCGCCCTGGACCCGGCGGACCGATATCGGGGCCGCTGCCCGGCGATCAAGGCCGGTGCGGGCGCGTTCGACAGCGTGGTGTTGGTGCTGCTTGATCGTTCGACATTAGAGCCTTTGGAAATGTTGCAAGCGGAAGAACATAAAGTCATCGATCGCCTCGAGGCACCGGGTAGTCGCGCGCGCAACGAGCGGCGGTCGCTTGCGATCACGCAATTCAAAAGCATCGCGGAGCCGGTTTGGCCCGCAAGGGACGCGGCGTGACGCCGTTTACGGCATTGTTATTAGACAACGCCGCAACGATCGTTCCACCTCGCGCCGGCGACATAAGGCTCGCGCTTGACCGAACGGTGGCACCGGACAGCTCTGCGGCAATCGTCCCGGCTTACAATTTCCACATCGACATGGGCGAGGTGCGAGCAGGCACAATCAGCCTCCGCGTTGGGGACCATGAGCGGCTGGTGCGCTATGCAGGTCAGGTCGGGTTCGCGGTCGATCCGCCGTTTCGCGGCCAGCACCTGGCGGAGCGCGCGACGCGGCTGTTGCTGCCGCTCGCGCGTGTCCACGGCCTCGACCCGCTCTGGATCACCTGCAACCCCGACAACATCGCGTCGATCCGCACGCTGGAGCGGCTTGGCGCGATGTTCGTCGAGCAGGTCGACCTGCCGCCCGACTACGATCGGTACGCGGCGGGCGAGCGGCGTAAACTTCGCTTTCGGCTGACATTGTAGCGCTCAGCCGTTCCACGCCCGCAGCGCCGCATCGTATGCCGCCCTTGCCTCGTCCCGCGCCTCCGCCAATCGCGCCGCCTCCGCCGCGTGGCGCCTGGTCAGCGC
>CAXTTU010000395.1:0-2893 GCA_964247225.1 uncultured Sphingomonas sp.
CCACCAGCGCCAGCGCGAACACCCCCAGCGGTGCCAGCCACAACACCCAGCCGACCACCACCAACATGGTGTCGCGGATCGCCGCGGCGAGACCCACGACCAGCTCCCTCGCGCGCGCCTCGATCCGCGTCAGCGCGAAACCGAACACCAGGGTGAACACGATCAAGGACAACAGCGCCCCGCCCGACGCGGCGGCGAACACGTTGGAGGGCACTATCCCTGTGAAGAACTCGGCCAGCCCCGGCTGGGCCGGCACCGCCTCCGCCCCGCCCAGCGCCGCCCGCAGCGCCGCTGCCGCCTTGGCCGGGATCGGGAACGCGTCGAGGATCAGCGGCGTCACCGCGCCCGCGATGGCGGCGTTGACCAGGAGCAGCAGGAGCGTGCCGACAATGGTGCGCGCCGCCAGCCGCCCCGCGCTCGCCGCCTCGGCGGTGGAGGCGACGCCGGTGACGAGCAAGGACACGACCAGCGGGATCACGGTCATCTGCAGCCCGTTGAGCCACAGCTTCCCGATTGGTTGCGCGATCGCCGTCGCCGGCCCGACCGCGTCCGGCGCGAAGGCGGCGAGCAGCCCGCCGGTGACGAGCCCCAGCACGAGCGACAGGAGAATGCGGATGGGGACGGACATTCTCGCGCTCGGGCTCCGGATTGGCTAAGCGCCCCGCATAACGCGGAACGGGCTCGAACGATGGCAAGAAAATATTTCGGCACCGACGGTATTCGCGGGCTCACCAATACGCGGCCGATGACGGCGGCGATGGCGATGCGCGTCGGCATGGCGGCGGGGGCATATTTCCTGCGCGGCGAGCACCGGCATCGCGTGCTGATCGGCAAGGATACCCGGCTGTCCGGCTATATGCTCGAATCGGCCTTGGTCGCGGGGTTCACCAGCGTCGGCATGGACGTGGTAATGACCGGGCCGCTGCCCACGCCCGCGATCGCGATGCTGACCCAGTCGATGCGCGCGGACATCGGCGTGATGATCTCCGCCAGCCACAACCCGTTCGCCGACAACGGCATCAAGCTGTTCGGCCCCGACGGCTACAAGCTCAGCGACGAGGCGGAGGAGGCGATCGAGGCGCTGATCGACAGCGAGGTGCCGCTCGCGCCCGCCGACGGCATCGGCCGCGCGCGGCGGATCGACGACGCGCAGGGGCGGTACATCCACGCCGCCAAGTCGACCTTCCCGCGCAACCTCAGGCTCGACGGGCTCAAGGTTGCGATCGACTGCGCCAACGGAGCGGCCTACCGCGTCGCGCCGTCGGTGCTGTGGGAGCTGGGCGCGGACGTGGTCGCGATCGGCGTCACGCCCGACGGGACCAACATCAACGACCGCGTCGGCTCCACCGCGCCCGACACGCTCTCCGAGACGGTGGTGGCGAGCGGGGCGGATATCGGCATCGCGCTGGACGGCGACGCGGACCGGCTGATCGTCGTCGACGAGAAGGGCCATGTGGTCGACGGCGACCAGCTGATGGCGACGATCGCGGCGGGCTATGCGCGGGCCGGGATGCTCAAGGGCGGCGGCGTGGTCGCGACCGTCATGAGCAATCTGGGGCTCGAGCGGCACCTCGCCGCGCAGGGGCTGGGGCTGGTCCGCACCAAGGTCGGCGACCGTTATGTGCTGGAGGCGATGCGCGCGCGCGGGTTCAACGTCGGCGGCGAGCAATCGGGGCACATCATCCTGTCCGACCACGGCACCACCGGCGACGGGCTGGTCGCCGCGCTGCGGGTGCTCGCCGAGATCGTCCACGCGGGCGCGCCGGCAAGCGAGGTGCTCCACCGCTTCGAGCCGCTGCCGCAATTGCTCAAGAACGTCCGCTTCGCGGGCGGCAAGCCGCTGGAGGCGGATAGCGTCCAGGCCGTGATCGCGGGTGCGGAGGAGGAACTGAAGGGCAAGGGCCGCCTCGTCATCCGCCCCTCGGGCACCGAACCGGTGATCCGCGTCATGGCCGAAGGCGAGGACCCCGCGCAGGTAGAAGCGGTTGTGGACCGTATCTGCGAGGCGGTGCGGGCGGCGGCGGGGTAGGAGATCGTGCGTCGCGCTCGTCAGTATTGCCGGTTCATGGCTATCGACCGTTCTGGTCGACAGCGCAGATTGCCTCACGCAAAGACGCAAAGACGCGAAAGGGGGCGGGATTGGACATCGAGGCGGTGGCGACCGTGGCGATCGATTGCGGGTTCAAGCTGCATTCGCAGCTTGGTCCGGGCTGCTGGAGTCGGCGTACGAGGCGCTGATGGCGCATGGTCTGGCCAAGCGTGGTTTGGCGGTGGAGCGGCAGCGGCCCGTTCCCATCCACTATGACGGCGTAACCGTCGACGAAGGCTTCCGCCTCGACCTGCTCGTTGAGGGCAAGCTGCTGATTGAGCTGAAGTCGGTCGAACGCCTCGCGCCGGTTCATGGCAAGCAGGTTCTCACCTATCTACGCCTGATGGACCTTTCGCTGGGTCTGTTGATGAACTTCGGCGCACCCACTTTCCGTGAAGGCCTGAAGCGTATCGTCAACGGCCACACCCCTTAGCGCCTTCCTTCTTTGCGCCTTTGCGTCTTTGCGTGAGGCAATCCTTTCGACCGCTTGCGCTCACCCCCACGCTGATTAGCTTGACGCCCATGCTCGCCATGCACCCCGATTGCGAACGCTGCGGTGTGGACCTGCCCGCGCAGGACCCAGGCGCGTTCATCTGTTCGTTCGAGTGCACCTTTTGCGCCGAGTGTGCGGAGGCGCTCGACGATCGTTGCCCGAATTGCGGCGGCGAACTGGTCGACCGGCCGACGCGCACCGGCGCGGCGCTGAAGCGCGCGCCGGGGGCGAGCGAGCGGCGGTTCGGGGCGAGGGGCTGACCGGCGCTGTCCTACATGGGGGCGACGGTGATATGCGGAGTGCCCATGCTC
>CAXTTU010000396.1:0-2883 GCA_964247225.1 uncultured Sphingomonas sp.
GATGCGCCCTCCCCTCGCGCACCCGGTCGAGCGCCGAGCGGCCCGGGCCGTAGATGCCCGGCAGCCGCAGCACCCGCGCGCCGAGCGCCAGCCAAGCCGCGTCCGCCGCCGCGCGCGCGGAGCGGCGTCCGGTGCCGGTCGGGGCGCTCTCGTCCACCCACGCGCCTCCGGTGTCGCCGTACACGCCGGTCGAGGACAGGTACGCAACCCGCTTGCCCGCAAGCCCGTCGCCGTACCGCGCCAGCACCGGGTCGACCTCGCCGTCCGGCGGGACGGAAGACAGAAGGTGCGTCGCCTCTGCCAGCGCCGCCCCCGCCTCATCGAACACCAGCGTTCCCCCGCGCCCGTCGCGCGTCGTCCCGGCCACCTCCCCACCCCCGGCCCGCACTACCTCCGCCACCCGCGCGGCGGTGTAGCCGAGCCCGAAGATCAGCAGCCTCACCGCCTGAGCAGCGCCGGTTCGGGGTGGACGATCGTCGCGCCCGGCACATGCGCCGCCTTCCATTCCATCGAGCGGCGGATGCGGTGATAGCCCGAGGGGTGGTCGAAGAAGAATATCTCCTCCAGTGCCCCCGGTTCGAGCTTGCGATATTCCGACAAGCGGATCGCGGTCATCGCAAAGCCGTCGGGCTGTCGCGCGGCGTCGAGCCCGAACGCGTCCGCCTGCGCCTCCGCGGTTCGGGTGATGCTGTTCTGCACCGGGGTCAGCACCAGTCCCGCGACCCCGGCCAGCCCGAGCAGCATCGGCAGCCCCGCCGGGTCGGTGACATCGCGCACGCCCCAGCCCGGGAAGCGCCGGATCAGCGCGGGCGCGGCGCGGGACACGAGGAAGAACAGGACGAGGAACACGAGCGTGAACGCCGCGATCAGCTTGTAGACATGGCCAAGGACGTAATGGCCCATCTCATGCCCCATCACCGCCAGCACCTCGTCCGGCTCCGCGCGGTGGAGCAGGTTGTCGTTGAGCGTGATGCGGACGGTCGGGCCGAAGCCGGAGACATTGGCCGAGATGCGCTTGGTCTGGCGCGACGCATCGGAGACGTAGATGTGCTCCGCCGGGATGTGGTTCGCCGCCGCCACCGCGACGATGCGGTCGCGTAACGGGCCCGCGGGCAGCTCGGAATAATGGTTGAACAGCGGCGCGATGAACACCGGGAACAGCAGCGAGCCGAGTGCGGCAAAGGCGGACATCACGCCCGCGCCGATCAGCCACCATCCGCGCGGGAAACGCCGGATCACCGCGAACAGCACGAGGAACACCAGCGCGCTGACGATCAGCCCGATCAGTTCCGACTTGGCCGCGTCGCCCGCCCAAGCGGCGAATGTCTGATTACTGAGGCCGTATTGCTTCTCGCGAACGAACTCGGCGTAGATCGACCAGGGCAGCGTTGCGAGCGTGGTCACCAGGCCGAACGGCAGCGCATAGAGCGCCGGGGTTAGCCAGCGCCGCTTGCCGACCCGCTCCGCCCAGTCGCGCATCCGCGCCGACCAGCCGGTCGCGAGCAGCGCCCAATATACCACGATCGACACCAGCGTTCCCCAGAGCGGGAGCCAATAGCCGCCCTCGAAATACGCGTCCGACTTGGCACGGGCGGGGCCCTGCAGCAGGACGAGGTAGGCGCGCGTCGCCTGATCGACATCGAAGCGCGGGCGCGCCGGGGCGAGCGGTATGGCGTGCGCCGCCGCGGGTAGCAGGATAATCGCCGCCACGGCCCAACCCCAACCTGCGCGCATCATCGCTCCCCCGCTCCGCCGTGTCCAAAACGGGTGTCGGACAAAAACGGCGGCCCGACAAGCCGCGCCGGGGTGGAACCATTGCCCGCGCCCGCACTATACGCCTGGCCATGCTCGACATTCAGACCGCGTCCGCCCAGCCTTTCGTTCACCGCCGCGAGGCGTATCGCGCGCCCGAATGGCTCGTCCCCGTCGTGGTGCTTGACTTCGACCTTGACCCCGTCGCCACCCGCGTTCGCGCGCGACTCGAAGTGACGCGCAACGGCGCGCAGACGGAGCCGCTGCGGCTCGACGGCGCGGGGCAGCAGCCACTGAGCGTCCGCGTGGATGGGGTCGCGGTCAACGACTGGCGTATAGACGGCGAGCAGCTCGTCGTGCCCCTCCCCGGCGACGCGCACGTCGTCGAGACCGAGGTGGAGATCGCGCCCGACCGCAACACGCAGCTGATGGGGCTCTACGCCTCGGGCGGGAATCTTTGCACACAATGCGAGGCGGAGGGCTTCCGGCGGATCACCTTCTTCCCCGACCGGCCCGATGTGCTGAGCCGCTACACCGTCCGCATGACCGCCGACGCCGCGCGCTATCCCGTGCTGCTGTCCAACGGCGATCCGGTCGCGCGCGGTGACGCGGGCGAGGGTCGCCACTGGGCGGAGTGGCGCGACCCGTTCCCCAAGCCGTCCTACCTGTTCGCGCTGGTCGCGGGCGACCTTACCGCCAACCGCTCGACGTTCGTCACCGCCTCGGGCCGCACGGTCGAGCTCGCCATCTGGGTACGCGAGGCCGACCTCGCCAAGACCGACCACGCGCTCCACGCTCTGAAGCAGGCGATGGCGTGGGACGAGCGCGTCTATGGCCGCGAGTACGATCTCGATGTGTTCAACATCGTCGCGGTGGACGATTTCAACTTCGGCGCGATGGAGAATAAGGGGCTCAACATCTTCAACGCGCGCTACATCCTCGCCGACCCGGATACCGCGACCGATTACGATTACGACGCGATCGCGACGGTGGTGGCGCATGAATATTTCCACAACTGGTCGGGCGACCGCGTCACCTGCCGCGACTGGTTCCAATTGTCCCTGAAGGAGGGCTTTACCGTCTATCGCGACCAGCAGTTCAGCGCGGACCAGGGCTCGGCGGCGGTGAAGC
>CAXTTU010000397.1:0-2867 GCA_964247225.1 uncultured Sphingomonas sp.
CGGGTGACGCGCTCAAGCTACATCGTCGCGCTCGGCTCCAACCGGCGCGGTCGGCACGGGTGTCCGCGAGCCGAGGTGCTGGCGGCGATACGCGCGATCGGCGCGGTGCGCGCCTCGCCGGTGGTGGCGAGCAAGCCGCTCGGCCCGTCGACGCGCCGCTTCGCCAACGCGGTCGCGCTGATCGAGAGTGAGGAAGCCCCGCCCGCGCTGCTTGCCCGGCTCAAGGCAGTGGAGGCGGCATTCGGGCGCAGGCGCGGGCGGCGTTGGGGCGCGCGGGTGATCGATCTCGACGTCGTGCTGTGGTCGGGCGGGCGGTGGCGGGCGCGCGCGCTGACGATCCCGCATCCGGCGTTCCGCGAACGGCGCTTCGTGCTCGGGCCGCTCGCCGCGCTCGCCCCCGACTGGCGCGATCCGGTCACGGGGCTGACGGTGCGCCAGCTGCTCCGCCGGTTGACCGCCCGCCGCCCCGTCCCTAGGTCGCCGCGCGTGGGTCTGTAGCTCAGTCGGTAGAGCATGCGACTTTTAATCGCCAGGTCCCGGGTTCGAACCCCGGCGGACCCACCAAGCGCGCTTGCCGGGTGCCTGAACCGCGACGGGCATCGTGTCTGGCCGGAAGCGGGGCGGCGTGTCCCATCGGCGATGGTATATTCCTAGCCCGGGTCGCGGAGTTTGGGTAATCCGCAGCCATGAGCGATCCTCAGCACCACGTCCGGGAGTGGCGCGATGTCACCCGCGCGCAGTTCGAGACGGCCATCCTGCCGCTGGCGAAACCCGCGGTTTTGCGCGGGGTGGTTTCGGCCTGGCCGGCGACGCTGGCGGGGTGGCGATCCCCCGCCGACCTGGTCAAGTATCTGACGGCGCATGCGTCGGCGGATCCGCTCCCGACCTATGTCGGCGCGCCATCGATTGCGGGGCGGTTCTTTTACGGCGACGATCTGCGCGGGTTCAATTTTGACCGGGGCGTCGCGCCGTTCGCGGCGGTGTCGGCGATGTTGCTCGCCGGGATAAACGACCCTGCCGCCCCCGCCATCTACAGCGGAGCGGCGGCGGCGACCGACCATTTCCCGACCTTCGCGGCGGACAACCCGATGCTCCTGCTGGACGCGGCGATCATGCCGAGGCTATGGATCGGCAACGCGACCACGGTCTCCACGCATTACGACAACTCCACCAATATCGCCTGCGTGGTCGCGGGCACGCGCCGCTTCATGTTGTTCCCGCCCGATCAGGTCGGCAACCTCTATGTCGGGCCGCTGGAGAACACGATCTCCGGGCAGCCGGTGAGCATGGTGGACCCGGTCGCGCCGGATCTTGAGCGCTTCCCCAGATACCGGGAGGCGCTGCAACATTCGTTCAGCGTCGATCTGGAACCCGGCGACGCGATCCTGATCCCGCCCTTGTGGTGGCACCATGTCCAGGCGACTGCGCCGTTCAACCTGCTCGTCAACTATTGGTGGAACGCGCCCGGGGATGCGTCCGCGTTCGATGCCATGATCCACGCCATGCTCGCCGTTCGCGACTTGCCCGCGAACGAGCGGGCCGCATGGCGGGCGTTCTTCGAGCATTTCGTGTTCGACGCCGATGCGGATAGCGTGGCGCATCTTCCCGAACATGCGCGGGGCATCCTGGGAAAGCCAAGCGCGTGGCGTACCGGCACCATCCGTGATTTCCTGGTCCGCAGCCTGTCGCGCGCCCGGTCGGCCTCGTAATGGCGACGCAGGAGCGCGGCGCACGGCTATCGGTCAGCCATTCCGGGACCAACCTGACCCGTGCGGGCGACTATAACCAGCGGGTGGTGCTCCGCGCGATCCGTTCGCTGGGCGAGACCACCCGCGGCGACCTTGCCGCGATGACCGGGCTGAGCGCGCCGACCATTGCCAACATCACCCGGCGACTGGAACTCGACGGCCTGATCCTGACCGCCGGGCGGCTTCAGAAAGGGCTCGGCCAACCACCGCTCAGGATCGCGATCAACCCGGACGGCGGTTTCGGGATCGGGATCAACATCGATCGCGATCATATCAGCCTGGTCAGTCTGGACCTTGCGGGACGCACCCGCACCTGCGTCTCGCGCGAGATCGCCTATCCGCTGCCGCCGGCGGTACGCGCCTTTGTCGCCGAGGAGATGGAGGCGCTGACCGCGTCCGGCGATATTGACCCGGCGCGGATCATCGGGGTCGGCCTCGCGGTCCCGGAGCCGTTCAGCAAACCGGGCTTCCACAACCTGCCCGCCGAGTATGAGGAGTGGAACGACACGGATCTGCGGTCGCTGTTCGCCGATCTGCTGCCCTGGCCGATCCATGTCGACAATGACGCGGCGGCCGCCGCCGTCGGCGAGCTCAATTTCGGTGAGGGGCGCGAGTTCGCCAGTTTCTTCTACATGCTGATCAGCGCCGGGCTGGGCGGCGGGCTCGTCATCGACGGTGCCTTTTTTCGCGGTGCCACCGGGCGAAGCGGAGAGATCGGCTTTTTGCCCGGCAGAACGGGGACGACGGCCGGCCTGCCGATCGAGAGCCGCGTGTCTTTGTCGGCGCTCTATGACCGGCTTTCGGGCGCCGGTTGCAAGGCGGAGTCGCTTGCCGCGCTCCACGACCCGGAGCCGGAGGCGATGCCCGTGATCCACGCCTGGATCGACGAAGCCGTCGAGCTTCTTCTCGATCCGCTGATCGCGGTGAACTGCCTCATCAACCCGGAAGCCATATTGGTTGGGGGGCGCTTACCGGAGCCGTTGATCGACAGGCTGGTCGACCGGTTGTCGCGGCGCATGGACGATCACGCGGCCAGCTTGCCCGCCGTCGCCCGCATCCGCCGTGCGACGATGGCGTCGGTGGCGCCCGCGGTCGGGGCCGCGTTGCTGCCGTTCATCG
>CAXTTU010000398.1:0-650 GCA_964247225.1 uncultured Sphingomonas sp.
TCGGCCGCCATGAAGGCCTGCTTGAACTGCTCTACCGTGGCAAGGTCCCAAAAGCCCTGGACGGTAATCCTGAGCAGGCCGCGAGCCGTATCCGTCTCGATGCGGTATCGTTCCTCCGCCATCCGCGCCAACTCGCGTAAACCGGTTCACCCCGCCGCGCCCGAAAGCGCGACGGGGTTAGCCGCGTGACGATCAGTATTTCAACGTAGCGGCGAGCCCGATCGTACGCGGGCGCGCCACTGTGACCTCGGCCAAATTGTAGAACGGGTTGGCCGCGAGCTGCGCCCGGTTGTCGGTCACGTTGCGCACGAACAGCTCGATCATATAGCGCGGGTTCTGGATGCCGGTCCGCAGGTCGAGCATCCCGTAAGCGGGAAGCCTGTACCCCTGCGACACCGTTCGCGACCGGAACACCGAATATCGGTCATCGCTGTAGCGCGCCGTGCCCGAGAGGTAGCCTTCGAAATCGCCGAAGACGGGTTTGCGGTACTCCGCCGAAAATGAGCCGCTCGTTCGCGGATCATAGGGCAGCGGATCGCCCGCGGCGAGGGTGCCGACGGTGACCGGATTGGCAGTGAGGATCTTCCCGTCCGAATAGGCAAAGGTCGCGCTCAGCGTGAGCGGAGGAACGGGGCGGAGGCTGAAGGCCG
>CAXTTU010000398.1:660-2865 GCA_964247225.1 uncultured Sphingomonas sp.
CAAATATCCGGGCGTCTCCCCCATTCGCATAGCCGGACAGGCCGCCCGCGGTCACGACCACAAGGATGTCCTTCCACTTCTCGTAATATCCGGTCACATCCAGCGTGCCGCGGCCGTTCAGGAACTTGGTCTTGAATCCTGCCTCGTAATTCTGGGTCTTGTCGGAGCCGAAGGTGGACGGCAGCGCCGGGGTAGGCAGGTTGGGACCGCCGGGACGATAGCCGGTCGAAAATCGCGCGAACAGGATGCCGTCCGGCGTGACGTGATAACGTAGGGTCGCAAGATAGGTTTTTGGCTTGTCCGTCGAATTGGCCGGAGTGGACAGGAGCGGGATCGGGTTCGCCTTGGACAGCGCCAGAACCGTGTTGAGCGAGGTCGCGTCGCTGCCCGAGAACGCCTGGGTGAAGTTCTGCTTGATTTGCCCGAAGCGGAAGCCGCCGGTGACGTCGAGCTTGGGCGTGATCTTGAAGGTCGCGTTCACAAAGCCGGCATACTCCTCCAGTTTTGCGTTAACGACGAAGAGCAAGGCGGGATTCAGTCCGGGCGCAAGCTGGCCGTTGGTCAGCTGGCCGGAGTACGACGCTTGATACAGCGTCGTCTCGTGATTGTAGAAGCCCCCGATGATCCAGCTGAATCGCCCATCATCCGGCGAGGTGAGCCGCACCTCCTGCGTCGTCTTGTGGACGGTGTTGTCGCGTCCGAGCGCCACCGCGCGAGGCGTCGGGAGCGCCACGCCGCCGAACCGCGGCAGCACCGCCAAGGTGTTGACCAGCGATCCGAATGTCGCGTTCTGGGTGTCGATGCTGTGGACATACTGACGCGACGTGACGGAGGTCAGATTGGCGAACCCGAAATCATAGTCGATATTGAGGATCCCCGCCGTGGTGTTCTTGACGGTACGCGGCAGCACATATTGATCGTAGTGCAGATCGCCGTTGAGCGGCTGATGGGTGGTGAAGTCGTAAACGACCACATCGCCCGCGTCGATGTTGAGGTGCTGATACAAGCCGTCCGCGGTGATCCTGAGCTTGTCGGTCGGCTTGAACAGCAATGAGCCGTGCCCGCCGTACGAGTCAGAACTGTTCTCGTTGTTGATGCCCCGCGCGGCGTTGTCCACGAACCCGCCGCGCTTGTCGTAGAAGCCGGATGCCCGCACCGCGAGCACATCGGTGACGAGCGGGGCACCCAAGGCGGCCCGCGCCGAGTAGCTTACGTCGCCGTGCCGTGTCGTCGACACCTCCCCGCGCGCGATCCCCTCGACCTTGTCCAGGCTCGGCTCGTGGAGCGTGTACGAGATCAGGCCGCCGAGCGTGTTGGCACCGTAGATCGTGCCCTGCGGTCCCTTCAGCACTTCCACCCGGTCGATATCGATCGGGTCGAGGTCGAGCGTCTCCTGCGCGCCGAAGTTGAGCGACGAACTGGAGCCCACGGGCGCGCCGTTGACGACGGTGGCGACGGTGGGCGAGGTGTCGATGCCGATCGACAGGCCGCGGATGATCGGCGCGCCCGAGCCGACACCTTGGTTGAATTGCAAGCCCGGGGTCAACGCCGCGTAATCGCGGATGCTGGTCTGGCCGCTGGCGAGCAGGTCGTCGCCGCGGAACGCGGTGATCGCGCCGGGTACCTCAAGTGCGCGTTCCGACCGCTTGTTGGCCGTGACGATGATGTCGTTCAGCCCCGTGGAGTGGGTCTGGTCGGTCTCGCTCGGACCCGCCTGGGTCGAACCGGCCGACGACGGCGCGGTTCCCGACGCGCTCGATCCACTGGTCGCCTGGCCGGCGTTCGCGGTCCCGGGGGTCGCCTGTCCCGCGCCCGTCTGCGCCGTCGCGGGAGTGGCACCAATCGTCAGCGCCAGGATCGCCGCGCCCGCCAGCAGCGCGTTCGTCGTCACCTTCATGTTCCTCACCCCTCCTCGTCCACCAGGGACGCCATGTTTTCGTTGTTGGTCTCGGCAACGCAGTGCATCTCGAGTTCGGACGCGACCGGCTTCGGGACACGGAGCGACAGGATGCGCTCGCGCACGGTCATCAGATCGCCCTGACGGAACGGCAGCACGCCGCTGCCATTCAGCGCGTCCTGCGATTCCCCCTCCAGTGCCACCGGCCATCTCTCCTCGCCCGCCTTGGCGCGGACCTTCAGTCGCCGTGCCGGTCGATGCCGTGCCGATGCTGCTTCCGAGCAGATGAACACGGTGCAGCCTCATGC
>CAXTTU010000399.1:0-2087 GCA_964247225.1 uncultured Sphingomonas sp.
GCCAGGTCACCCCGTCGCGCTCGGTTAACGCCACCGCGCTGCCCGGGCCCCAGCTGCCCGAGGGATAGCTCTTCGGCTTGGTCCCGTTCGCCGCCCAGCCCGCGCGGATCGCGTCGATGAACGTCCATTGCGCCTCCACCTCGTCACGGCGGACGAACAGGGTCTGGTCGCCCTCGATCAGGTCGAGCAACAGCCGCTCGTACGCGATCCGCCGCCGCTGCTTGAACTCCTTGTCGAGCGACAGGTCGAGCGGCACCTCGCGCAAGCGGATGCCGTCGCGGTCTAGGCCCGGCTCCTTGGCCATGACGAGCAGCTGGACATACTCCTCCGGCTGGAGGCGGATCACCATGACATTATTCTGGAGCTGCCCGCCGCGCGAGGCGAACATCGAGTGCGGCACCGGTTTGAACTGGATCGCGATTTCCGACCGGCGGGTGGCGAGTCGCTTGCCGGTGCGCAGGTAGAAGGGGACGCCCTGCCAACGCCAATTGTCGATATGCGCCTTGACCGCGACGAACGTCTCGGTGTCGCTGGGCTTGCCGAGCTCGTCGAGATAGCTCGGCACGAACTCGCCCCCGCTCGCGCCCGACGC
The DNA here is from genome assembly GCA_964247225.1 of uncultured Sphingomonas sp. GTDB lineage: Bacteria > Pseudomonadota > Alphaproteobacteria > Sphingomonadales > Sphingomonadaceae > Sphingomonas. The sequence goes on from CAXTTU010000399.1 coordinate 593, forward strand.
ATATTGTCCGGGCACGACGCAGTCCTTGACCTCGGTCGCGCCGATCTTGCGTAGCGAGCGGAGCACCTTCACCTTTTCATCGCGGATCGCCGCGCCGTCGAACTGCGTCGGCGGCTCCATCGCGACCAGCGACAGGAGCTGGAGGATGTGGTTCTGGACCATGTCGCGTAGCGCGCCGGTCTCGTCATAATAGCCCGCGCGGTTTTCGAGGCCGACCGTCTCCGCGATGGTGATCTGGACATTGTCGATGCCGCGCGCGTTCCAGATCGGCTCGAACAATGCGTTGCCGAAGCGGAGCGCGAGGATGTTCTGCACCGTCTCCTTGCCGAGATAATGGTCGAAGCGGAAGGTGCGGTCCTCGGGGAAAGCGGCGGCGACCGCGTCGTTGATCTCGCGGCTGGAGGGGAGATCGTGGCCGAGCGGCTTTTCCAACCCGACGCGCACCGTGTCGCCGGCCAGCCCGGCATGGGCGAGCCCTTGCACCACCGCCTCGAACAGCGACGGCGCGGTGGACAGGAACACCGCCAGCCCGCCCGACACGTCGCCGACCTTGGCCGACAGCGCCTCGAAGCTCGCCTTTTCGCTGACATCGAGAGGGACGTAGCCGAGCCGGTCGAGGAAGCTCGCGATCGTGTCGGGCTGTTTGCGGTCGTCGGGCAGGAACTTGTCGAGCGCCTTGCCCGCGAAGTCCTTGAACCCGGCGTCGTCATAGTCGGAGCGTGACGTGCCCGTGATCGTCAGCCCCTCGGGCAGCAGCTTGTCCGCATGAAGGTTGTAAAGCGACGGCAGCAGCATCCGCTGCGACAGGTCGCCGGTCGCGCCGAAGAGCAGTATCTTGCCGACGGGCTGGCGGGGCGTTTCGTTCGGCATGTCGGCTCCGTGAAGTGGCGGGGTGGAAGCGCGCGCGGGCGGGCGCGGGTTCCGCTATAGCCGCAGGCCCGCGAGCGGATCGAGCTCGGCGAGAAGGTTGAGGTTCTGCACCGCCGCACCGCCCGCGCCCTTGCCGAGATTGTCGAGCGTGGCGAGCATCCGGATTTGTCCCTCGACCGGATCGGAATACAGGTGGATCGTGATCCGGTCTGTGCCTGCATCGTCTTCAATCTGAACAGTGCTGACACCTTCGTCGGCAACGCGGATCAGCGGCGAGGCAGCGTAGGCCTGTTCAAGGACCTCGTCGACGTCGCTTGGCGGGAAGCGAGGCTGTAAGCGCGACCAAGGAAGCGCGACATCGACCACCATGCCCCGATAAGTATTGGCCACCGACGGAAGGAAGATCGGTGCCCTGTCGAGACCCGCATGTACGGTCATCTCCGGAACGTGCTTGTGCCCGAGCCCCAGCGCATAGGCGCGGTGCGCGGAGCCGCCACCTTGCTCGAACTGGGCGATCATCGCTTTGCCGCCACCCGAATAGCCCGACGTACCATGGACCACGAGCGGCCAATCGGCGGGGATCAGCCCGGCACGGACCAGCGGCGCGACCAGCGCGAGAAAGCCG
>CAXTTU010000399.1:2097-2855 GCA_964247225.1 uncultured Sphingomonas sp.
GGTTCGACACCCGCCGCGCGCCCGCGACATCGAAGCCGAGTTCGGGGAAGCCGTAGGTCCACCCCTCCGCAACCCGGTGCGCGCTCGACGCGTCGATCACGCGCGTGCGCGGGTTGTCAATCAGCGCCACCGCCTCGCGCGCGGCGTCGTCGGGCAGGCACAGGATCACCACGTCCGCGTCGTTGAGCGCCTCGCGCCGCGCGTCCGCGTCCTTGCGCCGCGCTTCGTCGAGCGCGACCACGCTGACGTCGCTCCGCCCCGCCAGCCGCTCGCGGATGTCGAGCCCGGTGGTCCCGGCCGCGCCGTCGATGAACACCGACACGCTCATGCGAGATCGCCCAGCGCGGCGCGGTCCAGATAGCCAACCAGCTCGCGCCCCGGCGCGCGCCCCCAGGCATGGTCGCCGGCAAGCTCCAGCACCTCAAACAGCTCGTCCGTGTCGAGGTCCGCGACCGCCTCGCCACCCTCGCGCTTGGTCAACAGCGCCGACGGCCGCGCCAGCCGGCATGACATCGGCGCGGCGAAATGCGGCGCGAACACGCGCCCGGCAAGACGAATATCCGCGAGATCATTCCGCACGGCATGGCGACGCGGGTCAAGCGCCACCGACGGCCCCGTCAGCGCGAACCCCCTAGGCGTGGACGGGCTCGCGGGTGTCGGCAGGCTCCGCATCGCCGATGAACTGTCCGAACTCCTCAAGAAAAACGGCCCCCTCGGACGTGCGCGCGACGAAGATGTTGCGCTTGTCGCTGTCGTCT
>CAXTTU010000400.1:0-2853 GCA_964247225.1 uncultured Sphingomonas sp.
CGATTGCGAATGCCCCTTCGACCGGCGCACGACCGCGTGGATGCGCGCGACCAGTTCCTCGCGATGGAACGGCTTGGTGACGTAATCGTCCGCGCCGAAGCCGAAGCTGCGCACCTTGGAGTCCATCTCGTTGACGCCCGACAGGATCAGCACCGGCGTCGCCACCCGCGCCACGCGCAGCTTTTTCAGCACGTCATAGCCGTGCATGTCGGGCAGGTTGAGGTCGAGCAGGATGATGTCGTAATCGTACAGCTTGCCGAGATCGAGGCCTTCCTCTCCAAGGTCGGTGGTGTAGATGTTGAACCCCTCGGCCCCAAGCATCAGCTCGATCGCCTTGGCGGTGGTGGGCTCGTCCTCGATCAACAGCACGCGCATATCTTCAGGTCCCCCCTACGCGTCACCCCTGCGACGCGGGCCGTGGCGGAAATACTTAACGGTGCGACAAGTGAACGCAAAAGGTTAATCTGCGCTTAAGCGCGCTCGGGTCCGAGCAGGGGCGCATGGCGGGAGCGCGGGATATCTTCGCCCAGCACCTCGCGCAGGTACAGGCTGCGCACCAAGGTGAACACGACGACCAGCAGCGCGGCGGAGAAGAACAGCCCGAACACGCCGAACACCACCCCGATCGACAGGATCGCGAACAGCGTGACCGCGGGCGGGATCGAGATCACGCGGTTGGTGACGTACGGCGTGATGAAATTGGTCTGCACCAGCCTGACGACCGCATAGGCGACCAGGGTGCCGATGATCGGCCCGGTCCCCACCGTCCCCGCCAGCCCCAGCGCGGGCAGCATCGCGGCGGTAGGGCCGACATAGGGGATGAACTCGGACAGGCCCGCCAGAAGACCCAGCGCCGCCGCGCTCGGCACCCCCGCGATCGACAGGCCGATGCCGATCAGGACGCCCATCGTGGTCATCTGAATCAGCTGTGCGCGCAGCCATAATTTCAGCGTCGCGGCGGCGTCGAACAACGCGTCCTCGAACGCGGGCCGCTTGTCGCGCGGGACCAGCAGCAGCACGCCGCGCTCGTACACGCCCGGATCGGCGGCGAAGAACAAGGCGCCGACCAGCAGCAGGATGAAGTTCAGAAGCAACTCGCCGCCGCCCAGCACCAGCCCCGACAGGTCGCGCGCGACCCGCGATCCGGCGAAGGCGGCGTTGATCGCGTTGACCAGCTTCGCGCCGACCGGCGACTGGCTCGCCCAGGCGAACAGCTGGTGAAGGAGGGTCGGCAGCTGGGTCACCAGCGCGTTGACCTGCTGGCCGAACTGGACGCCGAACAGCCAGAACAGAAAGGCGAACAGCGCCAGCACGGTAAAGATCGCCGCGCCCAGCGCCGAGCGGCGCGGCAGGCGGATGCTCGCATAAAGGTCGGCGATCGAATGGATCGCGATTGCGCCCAGCACGGAGCCAAAGGCGAGGATCAGGAGGTCGCCCATCCGGTAGAGCGCGCTCGCCACCCCGATCAGCAGCACGAGGATGACCACCCGCCGGATGAAGCGCGCGTCGTCCGCGTCGGGCCGGAGCCGCGCGCGCGCGGACGGGTCGGTCGGGGGCAGGAGGTCGCTCACCCGCGCTTCATGGCAGAGCATCTCCGCCAAGGGTAGCGGGTTCCGCTCACCCTGCGCGCAGTTGCTCGGCGAGGAACGCGATCAGCGCCTCGACGCGGGCGGGGCGGAGCGGGCTCGGCGGGGTGATGAGGTGTAACGCGGCGGGCGCCAATGCCCAGTCGGGCAACAGCTCGACCAGCGTCCCCGCCGCGAGCGCTTGCCCGACGACGAAGCGGGGCAGGGGCGCGATGCCGAGCCCCGCGATCAGCGCGGGCAGCAACGCCTCGCCGCTATTGGCGGACAGCGGCCCGGTCGCGCGCACGCTCACCGCCTCGCCGTCCGCGCGCGCGAGCCGCCACGGGCCGGGCGCGTTGAGATAGCCGAGCAGCCGGTGGTCCGCCAGCTCGCCCGGATGGCGCGGCTCGCCATGGCGGGTGATGTAGGCGGGCGCGGCGACGAGGTGCGACGGAATCGAGCATAGCCGCCGCGCGCGCAAGGAGCTGTCGGCCAGGTCGGGGGTGATCCGGAGCGCAAGGTCGAAGCCATCCGCGACGATGTCGACCCGCGCGTCGGACAGGTGCAGCTCGATCTCGATTGCGGGGTGCTCCGTCAGGAACGCGGCCACCAGCGGCGCGATGTTGGCGACCCCGAAGCTCATCGGCGCGGCGACGCGGATACGCCCGGCGGGCAGCGCCGCGCCATCGCGCGCCGCTTCCTCCGCCGCGCGCGCCTCCGCCAGCACGCGCGCGGCATGCTCGGCGAGCGGTCGCCCCGCTTCGGTCAGCGCCAGCCGCCGCGAGGTGCGGTGGAACAGCGCCTGGCCGATCCGCGCCTCCAGCCGCGCCACGCCTTTCGACACGGTGCCCTTGCTCACCCCGATCGCGGCAGCCGCGCCGGAGAAGGAACGGTGCTCGGCCACGGCGGCGAAGATCGCCCAGGCTTCGAGGTCGGGGAGGTTCATGACGGCGAAGCCTAAACCGTTCGCCCTGAGCTTGTCGAAGCCTGTCCTGAGCGACCGCCGCAGGCAGGCGGTCGAAGGGGGCGGGCCCCACACACGTGCTTCGACAAGCTCAGCACGAACGGAGGGAAGGGCGCCTAGCCATCCCGCTCCACCGCGCGCATCGCGTCCGTGATCGCGACCGTGTCGAGGCTGACGCGGACGACCCGGGCGAGCAGCGCGATCATCGCTTCCTTGTGGTCGTGGAGGCGATAGGTGTTGAACTTCGCCGCGACGGTGGGGTCGCGTGGCGTCTTCTCCTTGTGCTGGTCGAGCACCCAGTCGATCGCCGACCGGTTGCCGAGG
>CAXTTU010000401.1:0-2835 GCA_964247225.1 uncultured Sphingomonas sp.
CATCCGGCCAGCAGCGCGGCAATGATCAGCACGGCGTATCGCATGGAGCCCTCGCCAGAGTTCTCCCCCCACGGGCCGGTTACGACCGCCCGCGTTGCGATTCGGTTAAGCTATCGCCCGAACCCGGTCGGCGCGGGGCTGACCACCACCGCCTGCCCGCCCCTCAACTCCTGCACCGCCAGTGCGCGCTCCGCCACGCCGCCCGGGCCGAAGCGGAACGCGCCGTCCAGCCCGGCGAACCCGTCCGGATCGCGCAGCCGCGCCTCGGGAAAGCGCGCGCCGACCCGCCAGTCGCGCGCGATGCGGACGGTCAGCAGCACCGCGTCATAGCCCAGGCTCGACAGCCGGTATGGCGCGGTCGAAAAGCGCGCGCGGTACTTGGCGGTGTATTGCCGGTAGAGCGCGTTGGAAACGCTCGCGAACCATGCGCCCTGAAGTTGCGGGCGCGCGACCACGCCAGGTTCCGAGTTCCACAATTCGGTGCCGAGCAGATGCGCCGCCGGGCTCGCGCGCTTGACGACCGGAACCGCCGCCGCCGCCAGCGCGCCGCTGTCCGCTACCAGCACCGCGTCGAACGGGGCCGCGCGGTTGAGCTTCGCCGTCGCCGCCGCGACCCCCGCCGGGGTACGGTCGAACGTCTCCAGCGCGACCACCTTGCCGCCTGCGCCCTCGACCGCGTGGAGGAACGCGGTCGACACCGGCTGGCCATAGCGGCCGATCGGCATCAGCCCGCCAAACGCGTTGACGCCGCGCCCATGCGCGAACTGGACCACGCGCGCGACCGACTGCACGGGCGAATAGCCGAGCAGGTACGACCCCGGCCCCGCCACGCTGGCGTCATTGGAAAAGCTCACCACCGGCACGCCGCCGCCGCGCGCGATCGGCACCACCCGGCGCACATCGTCGGCGAGCAGCGGCCCGAGGATCAGCTGCGCGCCATCCGCCAGCGCGTGTTGCGCCGCCGCCGCCGCGCCCGGCGCGGTGTCATAGGTGGTAACCCGCACCCGCTGGCTCTTGGTGTCGAGCAGCGCGAGCTGGGTCGCGTTGGCGATGCTCTGCCCGACGCCCGCATTGGGGCCGGTCAGCGGCACGAGCAGGGCCACGCGGTCGCGCTCGCTGTCCTGGAGCAGGCCCGTGTCGACCCCGGTAGTCGGGCGCGGTGGCGGCGGCGGGGCGGGCGGCGGCGCGCTTGGCGCCTCTACCGGCGCGCGCGGCACCACCGTGTTGCACGCCGCCGCCAGCAACGCCGCGCCCAGCGTCGCCCAGCGGCGCAGCTTCCCCCGTTGCGGAACGGCCGCCGCTTCTGCCCCCCGTTGCGCAAGCAACGCTATTTCTGGCACTCCGTACATTCGTGGACCCTCTTCCTCCCGGCCTGTATATCGTCGCCACGCCCATCGGCAATCTCGGCGATCTGTCGCCGCGCGCCGCCGACGTGCTCTCGCGCGCGGACCTGCTCGCGGTGGAGGACACGCGCGTCACCGCCGGGCTGCTCCGGCATCTGGGCGTCAAGCGACCGATGACGCCGTATCACGACCACAATGCCGACGCGGTCCGCCCGGGGCTGGTCGCGCGGCTGGCGACGGAGTCGATCGCCTTGGTGTCGGATGCGGGGACACCGCTGATCTCCGACCCGGGCTACAAACTGGTCCGCGACGCGCGCGCGGCGGGGCATACAATGGTGACGATCCCCGGCCCCTGCGCGGCGGTGGCGGCGCTGACGCTGGCGGGGCTGCCGACCGATCGCTTCCTGTTCATGGGTTTCCTGCCCGCGAAGGCGCATGCGCGTGAGACAGCGATTGCGGAGGTGGCGGGGGTACGCGCGACGCTGGTGCTGTACGAGTCGGGGCCGCGTCTGGCCGCGTGCCTAGCCGCGTTGGCCTCCGGGCTTGGCGACCGCGAGGCGGCGGTGACGCGCGAGATCAGCAAGCGGTTCGAGGAGGCGGTGACCGGCACGCTCTCCACGCTCGCGGCCCGCTATGCCGACGCGCCGCCCAAGGGCGAGATCGTGATCGTCATCGCCCCGCCCGGCGACCCCGCGCCCGCATCGGAGGACGACGCCGATGCCGCTTTGGCCGAAGCGCTCACACGCCTGCCAGCCTCCAAGGCGGCGGGCGAGGTGGCAAAGCGGCTCGGCGTCGATCGCCGCGCGCTCTATGCGCGGGCGCTGGAGCTGAAAGCGTGACCCGCACCGCCGCGCAGCGCCAGGCGGCCGATGCGACCGGGCGACGCGGCGAGGACTACGCGGCTGCGTGGCTGGAACGGCGCGGGTGGGAGGTGCTCGCACGGCGGGTGCGGACCAAGGCGGGCGAGGTCGACCTCGTCGCCCGCCGCGACGCGCTGGTCGCGTTCGTCGAGGTCAAGGTGCGCGCCACCGCCGCCGAGCTCGACCATGCGATCGACGAGCACCGCCTTGCCCGCGTCGCCGCCGCCGCCGAGTTGCTGATGGAACGGTTCGCCCAGCCCGGCGGTGACATCCGCGTCGACGTCATCCTGCTCGCGCCGGGCGCACGGGCGCGGCATATCGAGAATGCCTGGATCGGCTAACCCCCTCCCCGTTTGTGTCGAGCCAAGTCGACACACCCCGCGCAACGCCCACCTCGGTTTTCTCGACTTCGCTCGAAACGAACGGTGGGCTAGAGGCGGCTGGACCTAGCCAAGGACAACCCATGCCCCTCACCGTCGCCGTCCAGATGGACCCGCTCGCCGGTATCAACATCGCCGGCGACTCCACCTTCGCGCTGATGCTGTCCGCGCAGACGCGCGGGCACCGGCTGTTCCACGACACCGCCGACGCGCTCAACTGGTCGGATGGCAAGCTGTGGGCGGAGGCGCACC
>CAXTTU010000402.1:0-331 GCA_964247225.1 uncultured Sphingomonas sp.
ATCGGAGATGCGCGCGGTGCAGCGCCGCGTGTTCCCCGGCGGCGCGGGGGCGAGCATCGAACCCGACATCCGCGCGCCCGACGCCTCGGCGGGTCCCGCGCCCGGCACCCCCGCCTCCAGCCCGGTCGCGGACCTGTCGCAGCGCGTGTCCGCGCTCGAAGCGCAAATGGCGACGCGCGCTTCGGCTTCGGCGGCTTTGGACACGGCCATCGTCATGCCCCGGTCCTTGAAGGAGCCGGTCGGGTTGGCGCCATCGAACTTGAGATACAGCTCGATGTCGGGCGCAAGTACTTGGGCCAGGCGCGGCGCGTGGATGAGAGGCGTGTTCCCC
>CAXTTU010000402.1:341-2831 GCA_964247225.1 uncultured Sphingomonas sp.
CGAAGCGCAGATGGCGACGCTGACCGGCGACATGGAACAGAACAGCCACCGGCTGCGCGTGCTGGAGGACGGGTTCGCCGCGTACAAGCGTGCGACGGACGCGCGGTTGGCGGCGGCGGTATCCCCTCCGGTCGTCGCCGATGCACCCTATGGCTCGGGTGATGCGAACAGCCGCTCGGGCGACGATGATGCGCCCCCGGTGCGCAGGCCGCCGGCGCGCCCGCGCACGGCTCCGCTCGCCGACACGGCGGTGGACAGCGCGGTTCCGCCGGTGCGAACCGGTCGCGGGCGCGCGCCGCAATCGGCGAGCGCGGACACGGACGCGCCGCCTTCCCGTGCCCCCGCGCCCAAGGGCGACCATGCCACCCGCCTCGCCGCGGTGGAGAAGCCCGACACCGGCGACGCGCCCGAGGACGCTTACCTCTACGGCTACCGCCTCTATCAGGCGAAGCTCTACCCCGAGGCGGAAACGCAGCTGAAGCAGGTCGTCGCCACCTATCCCAAATCGAAGCGCGCCAGCTATGCGCAGAACCTGCTCGGCCGCTCCTATCTGGAGGAAGGCAAGCCGAGCCTCGCCTCCATCGCATTCTACGACAATTACAAGAAGATGCCCGATGGCGACCGCGCGCCCGACAGCCTTTATTACCTCGCCCAGTCGCTGATGAAGCTCAACAAGCCCGCCGACGCGTGCAAGGTCTATGCGGAGCTCGGCGACGTCTATGCCGCCAAGATCACCCCGGAGATGAAGGCGAATGTCGCAAGGGGGCGGACCGCGGCCAAGTGCCAGTGACGCGCTGACGCCCGACCCGGCGCTGGTGGAGCGGTTTCGGGGCGACCTCGCGCGATTGTGCGATGTCGCGTGTGACCGGGTGCTGGTGGCGGTGTCGGGTGGCGCGGACAGCACGGCGCTGCTGCTGCTCGGCCAAGCGGTGCTGGGCGAGCGCTGCGTCGCGGCGACCGTCGATCACGGCCTGCGCCCGGACTCGGCGGCGGAGGCAAGGGTGGCGGCGGCGGTCTGCGCAGAGCGTGGTATCGAGCACGCGACCCTCACCGACGCGCTTCCGGAGCGGGTCGGGAAGACCGCCAATGTCAGCGCGCGGGCGCGAGCGTTGCGCTACCGGCTGCTCGAAGCACATGCTCGCAAGGTCGGAGCCCGTTTCGTTGCCACCGCGCACCATGCGGACGACCAGCTCGAAACCGTGGTGATGCGGCTCAACCGCGGCTCCGGCGTGAGCGGGCTCGCGGCGATCCGCGAGCGTGGTGGCCCGATCATCAGGCCGTTGTTGCAATGGCGGCACTCGGAACTGGCCGCGCTGGTCGGGGCCTGCGGCATCACGGCGGTCAACGACCCCAGCAACCGCGACGACCGCTTCGACCGGGCGCGCTTGCGCAAGGCGCTCGCCGGGGCCGACTGGCTCGACCCGCGCGCGGTGGGGGTCAGCGCGCAGGCGCTCGGCGACGCCGACGCGGCGCTGGAGTGGATCACCGCTCATCTGGAGAAGCATTTCTGCCTCCTGAAAGATGATGTCGTCGAGTATTGGCCCGGCACGATCCCTTTCGAGATCAGCCGCCGGATCGTGCATCGCTGTCTCAGGCGCGTCGACCCGGAGCTGGACGTCAGCGGCCCCGCGCTCGCCCGCATGGTTGCGGGCTTGCTGGCGGGCAAGGCTTCGACGCTCGGCGGCGTGGTCGCGCGCCTTCGCCGCAACGAGCAGGGCGGTATCGTCTGGACCTTTCGCCCTGCCCCGCCGCGCCGGGGGTGAGGGCTGTCCTACAGGCGGCGTTTGTGGTCTGGTAGCCGGGATGTCGGTCGCCGTTCGCCCCTTCGCCCGCGCTCGCCTCGGCGGCGAAGTTGAGGCGGCGGGTGAAGTTGAGGAGAAACATCGCACGAGCCTCAACTTTCTCAACTTAGGGTGGGTGGACGGGGTCCCAAGCGGCCCGCCGCGGGCAAAGCCCGCGTCGTCGGACGGGTTCGGCCGACTCGCGGCCGACCCGCCGTCCGGGCTGCGCGTCGCGCGACGTTTTACGTCGCGCACCGGCGCGGTCGTGGCCGCGCCTACGCTTGCCATTAACCCCACTCCGCCTATCTTGAGACCCGAAAGGTTTCCCCCGAATGAGCGACGACAACAAGCAGCCCGCGCCCGAGAATGGCGGGGGCAATCCCTGGATGAAAAGCCTGCTGATCTGGGTCGGCGTGCTGCTCGCGCTGGCGCTGGTCGTCACCATGATGGACGGGCGCGCGACGGGGGGCGGGTCCAACCCGATCTCCTATTCCACCTTCATCAATAAGGTGGACGAGGGCACGGTGACCAAGGTGGCGATGAGCCGCGAATATATCACCGGGACGCTCAGTTCGGGCGACACGTTCCGCGTCAACACGCTGCCGCAGGGCGACCCGACGCTGATGCCCAAGCTGCTCGAAAAGCATATCGACGTGTCGGGCAAGCCGGAGGAGGGCACCTCGCTCTGGATCATGCTGCTGTATCAGTC
>CAXTTU010000403.1:0-2823 GCA_964247225.1 uncultured Sphingomonas sp.
GGCGGAAGCCGGTCGGGGTGAACACGGCAGTGACGACGAGGCGATTGCCGTCTACTTCGCCCACGGCGACGCGATGTACGCGGTCGCCCGCGTCGCGCCCTTCGCGCGCTGATCGGGAGGCTTGTCATGGCCCTGATCGCCAACAGACCGTCGCAGCAGATGGTCGACTTGGTCGGCACGCTCGGCGGCGAGTGGCACGGCAATGTCGCAACCTGCCGCTGCCCGGCACACGTCGACAAGACGCCGAGCCTCTCGATCCGGCAAGGCGACCGCGGCCTGCTCGTCACCTGCTTCGCCGGGTGCGATCCCAACGACGTGCTCCGCGAGCTAGCGCGTATTCCGCTCGGCCCGCACGTCGCCCCCCCGATCGTGGACCGGGTGAGCGGGACGGCGAACATCGAGCGCCTCTGGTCGGAGGCTAAGCCGGTCCCGGGCACGCTGGGGGCGCGGTATCTGGCGTCCAGGTTCCTGCTGCCGCTGCCCAACGACGTCAGGTTTCATCCGCGCTGCCCGCTCGGCCCCAAGCCGCACACTGTATTCAAGCCAGCGCTGCTCGTCGGCGTGCGCGAGGTGCAGCGCCTGATCGCCCTGCAAAGGATTTTTATCGATTCGCGAACGGGCACCTATACGGAGAAGGTGACGCTCGGCACTCTCGGCGCCGGTGCGTGGCGGGGAGGCGGGCTAGGGCCCACGATCGGGCTTGCGGAAGGGTTCGAGACGGCCCGCGCATGGTCGATCCTGCACGGCCTGCCCTGCTGGGCCAGCCTCGGCTCACGCCGCCTCGATCTCGTGGCGGTGCCACACTGCGTGACCACCCTGATCCTCGCCGGGGATAACGACCTCGCCGGCCGGCGAGCTGTCGCGCGGAGCGAGGAGCGATACGCGTCCGCCGACCGCACGATCCGAGCCGATTACCCGGTCGGCCACAAGGATTGGGCAGCGGTCCTGGAGGCGCAGCAGAAGGGAGGGGGAGCAGGAAGGTGAGCGCCGGAGTGGCCGGCCAGCCAGGAGACCTCCAGGTCCACCCTCACCGACTGCCTGCCGTCGTTTGACACGACCGCGGCCCGCACCATCGCGCGCCTGCTCGCCGGCAACGCGCCGATCACCCGCCGCGACCTGAACGCGGCCATGACCGAAGCACTGGCCGGGTCGGACGCCGACGGCGCATGGACGCAGCGCGACAGCTTCGAGATGCTGGAGCACGCCATCGCCCTGCACTTGGTGGCGCATCCCTATCCGATGAAAGTGCTGGAGCACGTCGCGAGCGCCAGCGCCTTGATGGACCGGCTCCCCACGCAGACAGTCCGCAGCGAAGAGCAGGTCGAGCTGCAGCAGTTCTCGACGCCGGTCGACATCGCCGCGATCGCCGTCCTCCTGGCGGCAATCGGCCCCAATGACATCGTGCTGGAGCCCAGCGCCGGGAACGGCCTGCTCGTCGCACAGGTCCAAGCATCTGCGGCCCTACAGCTGAACGAACTCGACCCCAAGCGCCGCGCGCGGCTGTCGGCGGCGTTTCCACAGGCGACCGTCTCGGGCCATGACGGCGCCGGTCTGGTCAGCACACACGCCGCGCTCCAGCGTCCCACTGTCGTCCTAATGAACCCGCCGTTCGCCCGCAGTCTCGGCCGCGGCAGCGATGACCTGGCCGCGCTGCGCCACCTCCAGGCCGCGATCCGTCGCGTCGCGAAGGGCGGTCGCGTCGTTGCCGTCATGCCGGACTGGTTCGCGCCGAGCGCGCGGCTCCGCTCTGCCTACGAGGCGGTGCTGACCGGCTGCACGGTGCGGACCTCGCTCAGCCTCGAGCATTGCTATCGCAAGCACGGCACGGACGTCGCCGTCCGGCTCTACTGCATCGACAAGGTGCCTGGGAACATCACGCCTTCCACCATCCAGCGCGGCACGGTCGCCGAGTTCATCGATGTGCTGACCATCCCCGATCGCGCCGCCGCGGTGGGCGAAATCACGATACCCGCCGCCTCGCCCCGTCAGCCGGCGGCTTCGCTGTTCGGCGCTGCTAGAGCGGTAAAGGTCGTGGCGCCGCGGCCGTACCACGCCCCCGTTCGCAACAACGTGCTGCCGGTCGCCTACGAGCCGCTCGCGCAGCCGGCACCGCTTGCCGAGCAGGTCGGCGTCTATCTCCCGTACCGACCGAGCCGCATCGTTTTCGACGCCGCGGGGGAGCACCCGACGGCGCTGGTGGAGTCCGTCGCGATGGGGTCCATCCCCGCGCCGATCCCCGCCCACATCGCCCAGCTTCCCGAGCGGACCGTCTCGGAGCGGATGCTCTCCTCTTCCCAGCTCGAGACCGTGATCTACGCCGGCCATGCCTGGAGCCAAACCCTGCCCGGCACCTTCGTACCCGCGAAGGAGGGGGTCGGCCTGACGCTCGCAGCCGAGGGGCGGGCCTATCGAAAGGGGTTCTTCCTCGGTGATGGGACCGGCGCGGGCAAGGGCCGGCAGATTGCAGCCTGCATTCTCGACAACTGGCTGCAGGGCCGTCGCCGACACATCTGGGTCAGCAAGAACGAGCCGCTGCTCGAAGACGCCCGCCGCGACTGGACCGCGCTGGGCGGCCTCTCCGGCGATATCCAGCCGATCTCGAACTGGAAGATCGACCAGCCGATCAAGCTGGAACAGGGCGTGCTCTTCGTCACCTACCCGACGCTCCGGTCCATGCGGTCGGATCACAGCCGCCTGCAGCAGCTTATCGAATGGGCGGGTTACGACTTCGACGGCGTGATCGCCCTCGATGAAGCGCGCGAGATGGGGGGCGTCGCCGGTGGCGAGGGCGCTCACTCCCGCGGCGCGCCACCAGCCGCCGGA
>CAXTTU010000404.1:0-2810 GCA_964247225.1 uncultured Sphingomonas sp.
GCCCCGCAAAGTCGACCGCGCCGCGGATCAGGTCGGCGCGGCCCCCGATCGCGGGTGCGTCCGGCTCGCCCGTGAGCCGAAGGTCCGCCGACCATTGACTCGACAGCCCGAGCCCGCTCACCGACAGGTTGTTGGGCGCGCGCGCGTGGAGGTCGACGCGCCACGGCGTCGGCGGCTTGTCCTCTTCCTCGCCGCCGCCGGGCAGGTTGATCTCGCGCACGCGCAACTGCGGCACGGGGCTGGCGGTGCTCGCCTGGCCGAGGCGGTAGCGGCTGCGGGTCAGCAGCACGTCGCCCGAGATGGTCCCGCCGGTGCCCGACGAACGGAAGGCGAGCGGGCCGGTGACGGTTGCGCCGATCGCGTCCGTGTTGATGAGCTGAGCGTTTTCCGCTTGGACGCGCAGGTCGATGCCGAGCCCGCGCGTCGCGGACAGGTCGAATGTCCCCGAGCCGGTGACGTGCCCGCCCTTGCCCGCGTCAGCGGTGAGCCGGTCGATCGTGAGCCGCGAGCCGCCGAAGCGCCCGGTCCCGCGCACATTGGTGAGCACGGTCCCGGTCGCCGCGCTCTCCAGCCTCGCGCCGTTGAGCTGCACCAGCCCGCGAATGCTCGGGTCCGCCAGCCGCCCGCCCGCATCGGCGGCGATCGCGACCGGGCCGGACAGGTCGAACAGCTCCACGCCGGTAAGCCGCCATAATGTGTCCGCCGGGCCGCTGTAGCGAAGCTGCGCGAGCATGGGCGCCTGCGCGATGCGGGTGAACGGGTCGCCCCCGCCGAGCGGCGTGACCAGCATCTGCGCGCGGCCGATCGTCGCGCCGCCCGACGCCATCACCGCGCGCACGCCCAGCCGGTCGGCGGCGAGCACGCCCGCGACGCCGACGTCGATCGGACGCGACGACAGCGCCACCCCCGCGCGCGACAGCCCGCGCACGGTGAGGTTGACGCGCCCGGTCGGGGCTTTTCCGGTCGCGGCGGTGAAGCTCATGTCGCCCGACGCCGCGCCACCCAGCCCCAGCCCAGGATAGCCGATGTCGAGAATGGCGAGCGGCATCCGCGTCAGCCCAATTTGGGCGATGGCTCCGGCACCGGAGAAACGCCCCTGAACTGCCGCTTCGCCGCCCGAGAAGCCGAGTCGCGTCGGCTGGAGACGGTAGCCGTCGCCCTCCGGCAGGATCACCGCCGGGGTGAGCAGGCGCAACGGCTGGCGGTCGAGCGTTCCGCTCGCGTCCACGGTGTAACGGTCGCGCGCGATGTGGCCGAGGAACTGGATGTCGAACGCCCGCCCGCGTGTGCCCGAGATTTGCGCGTGCACATCGCCGACCCCGCCGACCAGCGTCGCGTTGGCGGCGAAGCGCGCGAGCACCAGCCCGCCGCGCCGCAAGCCGCCGCCCCGCATCGTCGCCTCCACCCGCGTCCCTGCGGGATCGAGCAGCAGCGCGGCGTCGAGGTGCCCGCGTCGCAGCGTCACCGCCGGACCGAAGCGCGACGCGTTGGCGTCGAGATGCGCCTCGACCCGTTGCACGTCGCCGACCGGGCGGAACAGCAACGTGCCGCCGAGGCCAGCGCCCGCGACCTGCAGCTGCCCGTCGAACCCGCCCGGCACGATCCCGAGCGTTCCGCTCGCGCGGGTCCCGCCCACGTCGAGCCGCGCGACCTGGATCGCGGATTGCCCGACCGGCGGCAGCGCGATCTGCCCTTGGCTGGTGAACGCGCCCAGCCGCGACCCCCCCGCCGCCTGATAGGCGAACCCGGCGGCGTTGGGGTCGAGGTGCAGCCGTACCCCGCTCAACCCGAGCGCGGCGTTGGGGTGCGCGAAGACGAGGTCGAGCGTCGGACGGTCGATCCGACCGTCGAGCTTGATGGTCAGCGGGCCGTAGCTCGCCTGCGTCCCCGAGCCCTCGAAGTGAAAGGTGCCGTCGCGCCGCCGATGGCCCTCGCCCGCCAGTCGCAGTGACGGCGCGGTGAGGACGAGGTGGTGGAGGAACAGCGTCGTGTCGGGCGCACGCTCCAGCCCGGTGGTCAGCCGCGGCAGCCCGCCCGCGAGCCCGCGGAGGAAGGCATCGTCCAAGCGGACCATCGCCGCCTCGCCATGCCCGACCGCGCGCGCGCCATGTCCTCCCGGGCCGGGGACGACATGCAGCTCCGAGCGGACATCGACGATGCCGAGCCCGGGAATGAGGTAGCGCCCGAGCGCTGCGCCGACGCCGATCGTGAACTGGCCGCTGTCGAGATCGAGCCGCAGGTCGATCTGGCCGGTCAGCTTGTCCGACCGGACCCGGACGGCCTCGCCGGTCAGCAGCGCGGGCGTGACGTGGAGCACGCCGTCGAGCGACAGGTCGCGCAGGATGCCGCCGACATCGGTGCCAAGCCCAGTGACGCGCGACGCGGTAAGGCGGATCGGCAGCAGCACCGGCGCAGCGCTGAACCGCCCGCGCCCCGCTGCGTGGACATTCTCGAACCCGGTATCGTCGAACGCGAACCGCTCCGCGTCGAGGCGATAGTCGAACCGCGCGGTTGCGAACGCGCCGTCGAGGATCGCGCGCAGTTCGATGTTCCTGCCCGTCATGTTGGGGAACAGGCCGGTCGGGCGGATCAGCCGCGCGCGCACCCGCACGTCGCGATACGCGCTCGCGGCGAGGTCGATGCCGCCCGCCGTCTCCACCGCCAGCGACGGCGAGCGAAGCGCCAGCGCGCCGTCGAGCCGCCGGTTCGCGAGCGTTCCATGCCCACTGACCAGCACGCGCGGGCTGCTGAGCGACTTGAGCTTGCCGTGCGTGAGCAGGTCGAGCGCGAGCGTGCCCGACAGCGTGTAC
>CAXTTU010000405.1:0-2803 GCA_964247225.1 uncultured Sphingomonas sp.
CCGGGCGTCCGGGCATGGGCAAGACCTCGCTCGCGACCAACATCGCGTTCAACGCAGCGCGCCGCTGGATGCGCGACATGGCGGACGGCATCGCGCCCGCCGACTCGGTCGGGGCCAAGGTCGCGTTTTTCAGCCTGGAAATGAGCGCGGATCAGCTCGCCACCCGCATCCTCGCCGAGCAATCACGGATCAGCTCCGAGTCGCTCCGCATGGGCAAGATCAGCCGCGCCGAGTTCGCGCAGCTGGCGCAGGCGGCGGCCGAGCTGGAGAACTTGCCGCTGTTCATCGACGACACCGGCGGGTTGACGATTGGCGCGCTGCATACGCGGGTGCGGCGGCTCCAGCGGCGGCACAACAACGAGATCGGGCTGGTGGTGGTCGACTATCTCCAGCTGCTGACCGGATCGGGCAAGCAGTCGGACGGCAACCGCGTGCAGGAGATATCGGAGATCAGCCGCGGGTTGAAGACGCTGGCCAAGGACCTGAACGTCCCAGTGCTGGCGCTGTCGCAGCTTTCCCGCGCGGTGGAGCAGCGTGAGGACAAGCGGCCGCAGCTGTCGGACCTGCGCGAGTCGGGCTCGATCGAGCAGGACGCGGACATGGTGTGGTTCGTGTACCGCGAGGATTACTATGTCGCCGCCAAGGAGCCCAAGCGCCCCTCCGATGGCGACGACAGCCGCGCGTTCGAGGACCACGCGAAATGGGCGGCGGAGATGGAGCGGGTATTCGGCTTGGCGGAACTGATCGTCGCCAAGCAACGCCACGGCGCGACAGGCAAGGTGATGCTGAAGTTTGAGCCGAGCGTTACGCGGTTTAGTGACTATGCGGGCTATTGAGGCGCGATCGTCACAAAAACGGCCACCCTAAAGTGGCCGCTTGGTCAGTACCACCAGTTTTATACTAATTGATTATTCCATAAACATTATAGTCAACTCTTATGCAAACGCTACCAATCGGGGAATGGCATGAAGCCGTTCTTCATTGACACGACGAACCTCCGCAAGGTCATACGAAGTTTGCATCCTAAGCAAAAGACTTGCAGGGTAACCCGTTGCGGCTTCGATACGAGCAGCCAGATTAGGCGTAATCGGTCCTTTACCATTCAACACCTTGGCAATGCTGGGCTGCGTCGCCTTGATGGCTTCTGCCAGTGCGCTACCAGTAACCTTGCGTGACGGAAGTACGTCCATTTTCAAGACAGTGCCGGGATGAACGGGATAGAGATCAATAAGAACCTCATTAGGCTCAACAAACTCCTGGTTCTCCAGAGTAGACATAGTTAGAATCCGAGAATAGTTATAAGGGGGTTAGCGGCATCGGAACCGCTACCCGTGTCCTCCTAGTGGGGGTCGTCGTAAATCATGTCGCTAATCTCCTTGGCTTTGAGGTCATAGTTAAAGAGGAGACGAGTGCTACCGGTAACGTCAATGCTCCAACGCAGCTTGCTGCCCATCCAGCGATGAACTCGGTATTCGGGGTGAGCGTCAGAAACTTCCTTCAGGTTATCAGCCGCGGCAAGGACGCCGTAGCGCACGCGGATCGTATAAGCGACGGATGGTTGCAGGTCCTTAACTGGATTGCCCGGGGGCGTCCTGAGTAGCAACTTGATACGTTTGTCTGACACGCCGATCCGCATTGAACAACTCCGTCCATATGCCATCAACGTATACTGTGTAGTCGAACGATGTCAACAATTATATATTAGTGCTATATAATCACCCGTGCCGCAGCTTCCATACCGGCACCGCGTCATCGGCGGCGCGCTGGTAGTGGAAGCGGTAGCGGTCGAGCGAGCGCTTGAGCGTGACGGGGTCGATCGGAGCCTCCAGCGCGAAGGCGTCGAAGCCGCAGCGGCGCAGGTACGGGACCTGGTCGACGAGCACGTCGCCCGCCGCGCGGAGTTCGCCCCGGTATCCCGCTTCGCGCAGGATGCGCGCGGCGGAATAGCCGCGGCCGTCGCGGTAGGTCGGGAAGCCGATCTCGATCAGCGCGAGCTGTTCGAGGTGGGGAACGAGCGCGCGCGCGTCCTCGCCCGCCTCCAGCCGGACCGCGCCCGCATTGGTCTGCCCGGCGAGAAAGCTGTCGAGCGTGACGGCGGGCTCGTCGTGCGCGTCGTCTGTGCGGAAACGGAGGAGGGGCTCGGGGCCGATGTCGGTCTGGTCGGGGTCGCCGCCGCTCATGCCGGCCACCAGGACCGTCGCGGTGACGCAAACCGCCTCCGACCTAAACCAACCGTCATGCCGGACTTGTTCCGGCATCCAACGCTGTGCGTAGATTGTGATCGGGAAGCACGTGGACACCGTTGGACCCCGGCACGAGGCCGGGGCGACGAGGATGCGCTACGCCGGTGCTCACACCGCTTCCGCTGAACCGGGTCACCCATAGATCGCCTCCTTGAACGGCTCGAACCCGACGCGGCGATAGGTGTCGAGGAACCGTTCGCCGGGCTCCCGCGACGCCAGGTAGCGGTCGGTCACCCGCTCGATCGCGTCCACCACGCCGTCCTCGTCGAAGCCGGGGCCGGTGATCTTGCCGAGCGACACGTCCTCCGCGCCCGAGCCGCCGAGCAGGAGCTGGTAGTTCTCCTTGCCCCTACGGTCGACGCCGAGGATGCCGATGTGCCCGGCATGGTGGTGGCCGCAGGCGTTGATGCAGCCGCTGATCTTGAGCTTGAGTTCGCCGAGGTCACGCTGGCGTTGCGCGTCGGCGAAGCGGGTGGCGATCTTCTGCGCGAGCGGGATCGAGCGGGCGTTGGCGAGGCTGCAATAGTCGAGCCCGGGGCAGGCGATGATGTCGGTGATGA
>CAXTTU010000406.1:0-2791 GCA_964247225.1 uncultured Sphingomonas sp.
CGTGATGCTGTTGCCGCACGGCTATGAGGGGCAGGGGCCGGAGCATTCGTCGGCGCGGCCCGAGCGGTTCCTGCAGCTGTGCGCGGGCGACAATATGCAGGTCGCGAACGTGACCACGCCGGCCAACTACTTCCACCTGCTCCGCCGCCAGATGCATCGCGGATTCCGCAAGCCGCTGGTGGTGTTCACGCCCAAGTCGCTGCTCCGCCACAAGCTCGCCGTGTCCGCGCGCGCGGACTTCCTCGGCGACACGCATTTCAAGCGCATCCTGTCCGACCCGAACGCGCCCGCCGATGCGGAGACGCGGCGATTGGTGCTGTGCTCGGGCAAGGTGTTCTACGACCTGCTCGAAGCGCGCGACGCGGCGGGCGATACGGCGACACAGATCGTGCGCGTCGAGCAGCTATACCCCTTCCCGGGGGAGCCGCTAACCGCGCGGCTGAAGCAGATGCCGGCGCTCGAGGAGGTGGTCTGGGCGCAGGAAGAGCCGAGGAACAACGGCTATTGGACCTTCGTCGAGCCGTTCATCGAGGCGTGCCTGCGCGAGGCGGGGTGCCGCGCGCAACGCCCCCGCTACGCGGGGCGCGCCTCGTCCGCCTCGCCCGCGACCGGGCTGATGAAGCGGCACCAGACCGAACAGGGCGCGCTGATCGCCGACGCGCTCGGGCATAGCGTGCGCGGCGAGATCCGCCGTACGCAAAAGGGCGAGGTCGCGACCACGACGCAAAAGGCGGGTGCCGCCGCGAGTTGAAGCGCTTCCGTTCATCCTGAGCTTGTCGAAGGACGGGCAACGGACGCGCGCTTCGCCCGTGCGTCGACAGGCTCAGCACGAACGGTTTAAGAGGAAGTCAGATGGCCACCGAAGTTCTCGTCCCCACGCTGGGTGAATCGATCACCGAGGCGACGCTCGGCGAATGGCTCAAAAAGCCGGGCGACCCCGTGCGCGCGGACGAGCCGATCGCGGCGCTGGAGACCGACAAGGTCTCGGTCGAGGTGCCCTCGCCCGTCGCGGGGACGATGGGCGACTATGCGGTCAAGGTCGGCGACACGGTCGCGGTTGGCGCGATGATCGCGACGATCGACGCCGGTGCCGCCGCCCCGGCCCGGGCGGAAGCGCCGCAGCCGGCGGTCACCGCGTCACCCGCGGCCGCGCCTGCTCCCGAGTCCGCCGCTGCGCTGTCGCCCTCGGTGCGTCGCGCGGTGCTGGAGCTTGGCGTCGACCCCTCGACCGTCAAGGGCACCGGGCGCGACGGTCGCCTGACCAAGGAGGACGTCGCCGCCGCCGCCAGCGCGAAGCCTGCCGCTGTACCGACGCCCGCGCCGCAACCCGCCTCGGTCGCCGCCGCGGCGTCGACCCGCAAGGAGGAGCGCGTCCGCATGACGCGGCTCCGCCAGACGATCGCCAAGCGGCTCAAGGACGCGCAGAACACCGCCGCGATGCTGACGACGTTCAACGACGTCGACATGGGCGCGGTGATCGAGGCGCGGAACAAGTATAAAGACCTGTTCGAGAAGAAGCACGGTGTGCGGCTCGGCTTCATGGGCTTCTTCGTCAAGGCGGCGACGATGGCGCTGAAGGACGTGCCGAGCGTCAACGCCTCGATCGAGGGCGACGAGATCGTCTATCACGATTACGCCGACATCTCGGTCGCGGTCAGCGCGCCGGGCGGGCTGGTCGTCCCCGTAATCCGCGATGCGGACCGGATGAGCGTCGCCGAGGTCGAAAAGACGATCGGCGACTTCGGCCGCCGCGCCAAGGACGGCACGCTCAAGATGGACGAGATGAAGGGGGGCACCTTCACTATCTCCAACGGCGGCGTGTTCGGCTCGCTGATGTCGACGCCGATCATCAACCCGCCGCAAAGCGCGGTGCTGGGTCTTCACCGCATCGACGAGCGCCCGGTGGTTAAGGGCGGGCAGATCGTCGCGCGGCCGATGATGTACCTCGCCTTGAGCTATGACCACCGCCTGATCGACGGGCGCGAGGCGGTGACGTTCCTGGTCGCGCTGAAAAATGCTATCGAGGACCCGACGCGGATATTGATCGATTTGTGAGCGCACCTGCGTGCTTGGTGACCAAGGTAGAGTATAATGGTGAGGTCGGAAGTTACGTCGCTCGTTCGTGTCAGCGGCTACTTCCATGTGCATGTAAATCTCGTGATCGAGGACGTGCCGGTTCCCGTCATCGTACCGACCGGTTGGACCGATCCGTCGAAAGCGGTTGAGGCCGCTCGGGAGTGGCTGCACGGCGCTGGCCGCGATCTTACCAACGCTTTCGCACAAGCTGGCTCGTTAAAATGAGCAAAGCACCTGACCGGACGCCGTGGGACGGCATCGTCGTTACCGATGCGGACACCTGCTTCGGCAAAGCCCGGATTGCGGGAACTCGCATCTATGTCGATTTACTGCTCGCCGCCGTTGAAGGCGGCATGTCGATTGACGACATTCTGGAGCAGTATCCGGGGATCACGCGCGACCAGTTCAAGGCGGCGTTGGGCTTCGCTCGCGATCTGGTTGCGGGTAAGCGCAACCGGCTCAAGGGCGATCCGTCGCGTGAGCGGGCTGCCGTGGAAGATTTGGCGCGCGACGGCGCGGGAGAAGTAAATGCCTGACACCTACGACTATGACGTTCTCGTGATCGGCTCCGGCCCTGGCGGTTACGTCGCTGCGATCCGCGCGGCGCAGCTGGGGCTCAGGACCGCGTGCGCGGAAAGCCGGGAGACGCTGGGGGGTACGTGCCTCAATGTCGGGTGCATCCCGTCCAAGGCGCTGCTCCACGCCTCCGAGCTGT
>CAXTTU010000407.1:0-2773 GCA_964247225.1 uncultured Sphingomonas sp.
CCTCGACCAGGCCGGGGACAGCGCGCAACGCCGCTGCACATGCGCCGAACGCGCCGACGCCGGGCAGGACGATCCGCTCCGCGCGTGCGACCACCTCCGGGTCGGCGGTGACGGAAAGGTTGCCGCAACCGGCGGCGCGCAGGGCATTCTCGACCGAATGGAGGTTGCCCGCGCCATAGTCGATAAGGGCGAGGCTCACTTGAACCCCTCCCCTTCAGGGGAGCGGTTTGGGGTGGGGCGTGTGGGAGCTGCGTGGGACAACCCCCACCCTAACCCCTCCCCTGAAGGGGAGGGGCTTAGCAAGGCAAACCTCACAACACCCCCTTGGTGCTCGGCACCGCGTCAGCTTTTCGCGGGTCGATCTCCACCGCCTGCCTGAGCGCCCGCGCGAGGCCCTTGAAGGCGCTTTCGACGATGTGGTGGTTGTTGCGCCCGTACAGCGTCTCGACGTGGAGCGTCACGCCCGCGGCCTGCGCGAAGGAATGGAACCAGTGCTCGATCAGCTCGGTGTCGAGCTCGCCAAGGCGCACCTGCGTGAACTCGGTCCGCCACACCAGCCAGGGGCGGCCCGATATGTCGAGCGCCACCCGCGTCAGCACCTCGTCCATCGGCGAGAGCGCGTCGCCGTATCGCCGGATGCCGCGCTTGTCGCCCAGCGCCTGCGCCACTGCGGCGCCGATCGCGAGCGCGCTGTCCTCGGCGGTATGATGCCCGTCGATATGGAGGTCGCCCTCCACCGTTACGTCTAGGTCGATCAGCGAATGGCGCGACAGCTGCTCGATCATGTGGTCGAGAAAGCCGATCCCCGTCGCGACCCGATACGCGCCGGTGCCGTCGAGGTTCACCGACACGTCGATCCGCGTCTCGTTGGTGTGGCGGCGGAGGGTGGCGGTACGCATCGCGGTCACCAATAGCGCCGGGGCCGCCGCTTGCAACTTGACCGGGCGGCGCGGCGCGCTACCCAAGTGCGCATGAACGATGGCCTGCCCGACAGCCTGATCCCGTATGACGAGATCGTCCAGGAAGCGCTGCGCGCGGTGGTCGGCCGGGTGCTGAACCAGGTGGTCGAGCGCGGCGGCAACCTGCCGGGCGAGCATCATTTCTACATCACCTTCCGCACCCGCCATCCCGGGGTCGACGTGCCGCAGCGGTTGCTCGAGCGGTTTCCCGAAGAGATGACCATCGTGATCCAGAACCGCTTCTGGGATCTGCTGGTCGACACCGAGCGGTTTTCGGTGGGGCTGAGCTTCAATCAGGTGCCGTCCAAGCTGGTGATCCCCTTCGCGGCGATCACGGGTTTTCACGACCCGGCGGTCAATTTCGAGCTGCGCTTCCAGGCGCAGGAAGGCCCGGGCGACGGGCCGGGCGGCCACGACGCGGCGGAGAATGACGGGCCACCGATCGCCACGCCGGTCGAGGACGGGTCGAACGTGGTGAGCGTAGACTTTAAGCGGAAGAAATAGCTCCGCAGGCCTGATCGGGTACGCAGAGGCGCGAAGAAAAGGTTTCACGCGAAGGTCGCAAAGAGCGCGAAGGCCGCGAAGGCGACCGGGGCTCGTCGCGCCAGCGGCGTTTAAGCAGAGACGGCGGCGATCTGTAAGTCCGCTGACGCGAACGGGCGCGCTGTCGACCGCCTTGCTCTTCGTGCTCTTCGCGTTCTTTGCGCCCTTCGCGTGAACCAGCTTCTTTTCTGCCTCCGTGCGACCCAAATGTTCTTCCGCACCTGCTCCGCCGCTGGCATGGAGCGGCGCATGACCGAGACACGCACCGAAGCCGATTCGATCGGCGCCATCGCCGTCCCCGCCGACGCCTATTGGGGCGCGCAGACGCAGCGGTCGATCGAGAACTTCCCGTTCGGCCCGCGCGAGCAGATGCCGCTGGGCATCGTTCATGCGCTCGCGATCGTGAAGCAGGCGGCGGCGCGAGTGAACCGCAAGCACGGGCTGACGGGCGAAAAGGCGGACGCGATCGAGGCGGCGGCGGCGGAGGTCGCGTCGGGCAAGCTCGACGACCAGTTCCCGCTGGTGATCTGGCAGACCGGGTCGGGCACCCAGTCCAACATGAACGCCAACGAGGTGATCGCGGGCCGCGCCAACGAGGAACTGACGGGCGCGCGCGGCGGCAAGTCGCCCGTTCACCCGAACGACGACGTCAATCGCTCGCAATCGTCGAACGACAGCTTCCCGACCGCGCTTCATGTCGCCGCCGCGCTGGCGGTGCGCGACACGCTGCTCCCTGCGCTCGACAAGCTTCACGCTGCGTTGGACGCGAAGGCAAAGGCGTGGGACGATATCGTCAAGATCGGCCGCACCCACCTCCAGGACGCGACGCCGCTGACGCTGGGGCAGGAGTTCTCCGGCTATGCGCGGCAGCTTCAGAACGCGCGCGAGCGGATCGAGAACACCACCCGCTACAACATCATGCCGCTCGCGCAGGGCGGCACCGCGGTCGGCACGGGCCTCAACGCGCCCGAAGGCTTCGCGGAGGATATCGCGCGCGAGATCGCGGACATCACCGGGCTGCCGTTCGTGACCGCGCCCAACAAGTTCGAGGCGCTGGCGTCGAACGACGGGCTGGTCGACCTGCACGGTACGCTCAACGTGCTCGCGGTGGCGCTGACCAAAATCGCCAACGACATTCGCCTGCTCGGCTCGGGCCCCCGTTCGGGGCTGGGCGAGCTGGAACTGCCCGCCAACGAGCCGGGCAGCTCGATCATGCCGGGCAAGGTCAACCCGACGCAGAACGAGATGCTGACCATGGTCGCCGCGCAGGT
>CAXTTU010000408.1:0-2752 GCA_964247225.1 uncultured Sphingomonas sp.
GAAGAGATAGGCTCGGTCGGTCCGAAATCCCCACAGGAGTTTTTCAGCAGCCACACCTGATTTGCGTCACCCTCGGAGCGGCGCCCAAACGCCGCTGTTTGTGGCCCAAATTCTACACGGCAAACCCTGTCGGAATGAAGCATGATGCGGAAACCTGCCCGACGAGGTTTTCCGCACATGCTGGTCGGCTACATGCGCGTCTCGACCGACAGCGACCGCCAGGTGCTCGATTTGCAGCGCGACGCGCTCCTGTCCGCCGGCGTCGACGAGCGTCACCTGTTCGAAGACCGGGCCGGTGGCAGCCGGGGTGATCGTGCCGGGCTTGCCCAGGCCCTCGCTTTCATCAAATCCGGCGACTGCCTGGTCGTTTGGAAACTCGATCGGCTGGGCCGGTCGCTGCCGCATCTCCTCACTACGGTGACCGAGCTCAAAACCCGCGGCATCGCCTTCCGCTCGTTGACCGAGCAGATGGACACCACCACGCCGCAAGGCGAGTTCCTGTTCCACATCTTCGGCGCCCTGGCGCAGTTCGAGCGGTCGCTGATCCAGGAGCGCGTGCAGGCCGGGCTTGTGGCGGCCCGCCGTCGTGGGCGACGCGGCGGCCGGCCCATCTCCGTCGATGCCGAGAAGCTTTCCGCGGTGATCGCGGCGCTCGACGGCGGCGCCACCAAGGCCGCGGTCTGCCGCACCTTCGGCATCAAGCGCAGCACGCTGATCGACTCTCTCGCCCGGGTCGGCTGGTCTGCCGGGACCAAGGTCCAGGAGGCATGAGTGGCGCGACGGCAGCGGTTGAGTGATGTCCAGATTGCGGAGCTGTTCGATCCGCCCACGGATCAGCGCGAGTTGGTGCGCCACTACACATTGGCCGCCGCGGACCTGGCTGCCGTCCGGCGCTGCCGCGGCGACCACAACCGCCTCGGCCACGCGCTCATGCTCTGCTACCTGCGTTTCCCCGGCCGCGCGCTGCGCGCCGGCGAGCGGTCGCCGCCGGCGCTGCTGGCCTTCGTCGCCGAGCAGGTCGAGGTTCTGCCGGACGTGATCGACGACTATCTCGCCGCCGAGCGGAGCCGCCAGCGTCAGTCTGTCGAGTGCCAGGAGCAGCTTGGGCTTCGGCCGTTCGGCACCCGTGCGGCCGCTGAGCTGGTCGACGGGTTGCTGGCGCAAGCGATCGAGAACGACCGCCTCGCCGATCTGGCCATGCTGGTGGTGGAAACCTGCCGCCAGCGTCAGATCGTCGCTCCATCGCCCGCCGCACTCGAGCGGCTTTGCGCCGAGCTGCGCCACCGGGCACGCCGGGAGGCGCATCGCCGGTTGACCGATGGCTTGTCCGCCGATCAGCGCAAGCGCCTCGACACGCTGACGCAGCGTCGCGAAGACACCGGCCAAAGCTGGCTGACCTGGCTGCAGCAGATGCCGCAGGCCGCCAAGCCCGCCGCCATGCTGGGCCTGATCGAGCGGCTGGAGCATGTGCGCGGGATCGGCATCGCGCCCAGCCGCGGCCATCTCGTCCATCAGGCACGCCTGGCGCAACTCGCGCGCGAGGCCGGTCGCACCACGGTCCAGCATGTCGCGGGCTACGAGCGGCAGCGGCGGCACGCGACATTGGTGGCCATCAGCCTTGCCGCTTCCGCAAGCCTGACCGATGCGGCCATCGACCTGTTCGACCGGCTGGTCGGTGCGATGTTCCGCAAAGCCGAGGGACGGCAGGCCCGTGCCTTCCAGGCCGACGCCCGCGCCATCAACGACAAGGTCCGCCTGTATGCCCGCGTCGGCGCGGCCCTGATCGCCGCCCGCGACGGCAAGCAGGACGCCTTCGACGCGATCATCGCGGTCGTGTCTTGGGAACGGTTCTGCACGACGGTCGCCGAAGCCGAGGCGCTGGCCCGGCCGGAGGAGTTCGATGCCTACCAAAGCGTGGGCGAGCACTACGCCGGCATCCGGCGCTGGTCGCCTGCGTTCCTCGACACGTTCGAGTTCGAGAGCGTGCCGGCGTGCGCCTCGCTGATGCGCGCCATCGCGGTGCTGCGCGAGGCAAACCATGCCGGCAGGTCCACCCTGCCGAAATCCGCGCCGACCGGGTTCATCCGGCAGCGCTGGGCAGCACTGGCGATGCCGGGAAGTGTCATCGACCGGCGACACTACGAACTCTGCGCCCTTTCGGAGCTGCGCGATCGTCTGCAAGCCGGCGATGTCTGGGTGACAGGCAGCCGGCAATACCGCTCCTTCGAGGAACGGCTGATCTCGGTGGAGACCCTGCAGGAGCTCCAGCAGGCCGGCACCCTGCCGGTCGCCGTCGAGGCGGACTTCGAGGCTTTTATCGCCAGCCGCAGCGCCAGGCTGGACGAGCGGCTAGCCGCGGTCGATGCCCGCGCCAGGAACGGCGTGCTGCCGGATGTCACGATCAACGGCGGCGTGCTGAAGATCGCGCCGGTCGAGAAATCAACGCCGCCCGAGGCCGAGGCCTTGGCGGCACGGCTGTATGCCATGCTGCCGCGCGTCCGCATCACCGACCTGCTGGCCGAGGTGGCGCGCTGGACGCTGTTCCCCGACTGCTTCACCCACCTGCGCACCGGCGAGGCCGCGGCCGACACCCGCATCCTGATGGCAGGATTGCTCGCCGACGGCCTCAACCTTGGCCTGACCCGCATGGCCGAGGCTTCCAGCGTCGCGAGCCTCGGCCAGCTCGCCTGGACATCCGACTGGCACATCCGCGACGAAACCTACGCTTTGGCGCTGCGGCGCCTGGTGAACC
>CAXTTU010000409.1:0-2746 GCA_964247225.1 uncultured Sphingomonas sp.
CGACCCGCGACACGGTGTCGAACACCATCGTCTCGCGTCGGGTCTCGTCATAGACTGGCCAGTCTGGAAGGCCCGGCCCGCTCGGCACGCCGGTGCGGGCGAAGGCGGCCCAGGCCCCGCTCATGGTGCGAGACAGTACCAGCGCGCCTTCCAGGTCGTCGCCGAACATCGAGGGTACGGCGGGCACGGTGTCCATGACCAGCGGCACGCTCAGCCCATGCGGCGAGCCCCATTTGCCGCCGTCAGCCGGCGTCACCCAGTCGAGCAGCCACATATAGACGGGCGCCGGGCGTCGTGAAGCGCGCTCGGCCTGGGTGATCGCGCGGGCGTGGAACAGGAGTTCGGTGGTGACGGCGAACAGCACCGCCGTGGGCATCGCGCCGGGTAGCGCATCGCGGGCGCGCTCGATGATCGTCGCGGCATCGTGCGGCAGCCCCGGGGGCAGCAGGGCGGTGAGCCGCCGTTCCAGCTCGTCCCAGCCGATGCCGAACGGGTCGCCGCCGAGGAAGTCGGCGAAGATGGACGTCTCGGTCGCGGTGGTGCCGATCAGCATCGGCACGTGATTCGATATTTCGGGCGCAGTCGGCTCGAAGGGATCGCGCGGCAGGTTAACGCCGTCCACAACCGGGGCGATGCCCGAGGTCAACAGACCACCGTCGGGGTAGAGCTTGAGATAGCCCGCCAGGACCTGCTCGCCCGACAGCGCCAGCACGTCGGCGGCGTTCCCGCGCCCGATGCCGAGTGCCCCCAAGAGCGCGCTCGCCGCTTCCGCCGCGGGTTCATGCTCGCGCGCAGTCAGCATCGGCCCGCTCTCCACCGACGCGCGGTGGAACAGCCCGGCGGCGGCCGGCATCGCCATCAGCGTCGACACCTTCTGCCCGCCGCCCGAGACGCCGAAGATCGTCACGTTGCCGGGGTCGCCCCCGAACGCGGCGATGTTGTCGCGCACCCATTCGAGCGCCAGCACGACATCGAGGATGCCGGCCGTGCCTGAGTCCGCGAAGTCGGGGCCGAGAAGGTCGCCCATCGCCGAAAACCCGAACACGCCGAGCCGGTGGTTGACGTTGACCCTGACCACGTCGTGATGACGCGCGAACGCCTCGCCGCTGCGGCCGGCCGAGTTGCCGTTGCCGACCGTCCAGCCGCCGCCGTGCAGGTTGACCATCACCGGCCGGCGCCCGTCGTCGAGGCCCGGCGTCCACAGGTTCAGGTGGAGGCAGTCCTCGCTCGACGCCGACGGCTGATCCCATCCGGACCGGAGCAGCTCGAAGTCGGGGCTCGGCGGCTGCAGGCATTGCGGCGGAAAGGCGAGCGCATCGCGGACGCCCGTCCAGGGCTGCACCGGCGTCGCCCGGCGAAATCGCCTGGGCGCGGTGTCCTCGCCGTAGCGGACGCCGAGAAAGGTGAGGACGCCGTCGCCCACCGCGCCGCGCACTTCCCCCTCGCGGGTGACGGCGACGACAGTGTCCCCGATCTCCGTCACGCGGCCGTCCACCGGTCGAGCAGCGCGCGGCCATCGCCGCTCGCTCCGATATCACCGGGCGTCCGCGAGAAGCGCGGCGCGGGCGCGGCCTGCTTCAGCCCATCGACCTCCACATAGGTGCCGCGGGCGGTCATGTGCGGGTGGTCTAGCGACTCCTCATAGGTCAGCACGGGCGCGAAGCAGGCGTCGGTGCCGTCGAGCAGTTCGCACCACGCGTCGCGCGACTTGGTGCGGAAGACATCGGCGAGCACATCGGCACGCTCGCGCCAGTTCGCCGGGTCGTTCTGCCGCTTGCGCAACTCCTCCGGCGCGCCGATCCGCTGCAGCAGATCGGCGTAGAAATGCGGTTCGAGCGGCCCGACGGAGACGTACTTTCCGTCGGCGCACTCGTAGCAGCGGTAGAAGGGCGCGCGGCCACCGAGCAGGTTCCGTTCGGGATCGAGCGTGATCGCGCCGGACGGTAGCAGCCCGCCGAACATCGTCATCAGCGACGCCACGCCATCGACGATCGCCGCGTCGACGACTTGGCCCTGACCAGACCGGCCGCGCTCGACCAGCGCCGCCACGATGCCGAGCGCGAGATAGAGCGATCCGCCGCCGAAATCGCCGACCAGGTTGAGCGGCGGCACCGGCCGGCCCTCGTCATTGGCGATGGCGTGGAGCGCGCCCGTCAGCGCGATGTAGTTGAGGTCGTGCCCGGCCGCCTGCGCCAGCGGCCCGGTCTGCCCCCACCCGGTCATCCGCCCGTAAACGAGGCGCGGGTTGAGCGCGAGCATGTCGTCGGGTCCGTAGCCCAGCCGCTCCATCACACCGGGGCGATAGCCCTCGACCAGCACGTCCGCGGCCTGGACTGCGGCCAGCGCGGTGGCGCGCCCTTCCTCGGCGCGGATGTCGAGCTCCAGCCGGTGCCGACCGCGGTCGACCACCGGGTTCGGCCAGCCGTTCCCGCCCGCCCGGTCGATTCGGAGCACCTCGGCACCGAGATCGGACAGGAGCATCGCGCAGTGCGGCCCCGGCCCGATGCCGGCGAACTCGACCACGCGGATGCCGGCGAGCGGCCCGGTCCTGGTTGTTTCGGTCATCTCGTCCATCTCAATTGCGGTTCACGGCAGCGTGCCGAGCGAGAGCGCATGCTCATCGCGCAGCGTGCGCTTGAGGATCTTGCCCATGGTCCCGTTCGGCAACGCGGGCAGAATGCGGACGGCCGCCAGCCGCTGGATCGTGCCCACGCGGGCGTTGACCCAGGCCCGCAGTTCCTCCTCA
>CAXTTU010000410.1:0-979 GCA_964247225.1 uncultured Sphingomonas sp.
CATCCGGGGTGTGCCTGACAATGCGTTGATAAAGGTGCGCGTGTCCGGCGACTACGGCGTCCGGCCAGAACCCGAGGTCCTCGCAGAGGGCGTCCAGCCTCTGGCTGACCACGTCCTTGCCGCCCTCGAACCACCGCGGGAAATGATGGATGGCGAGGATGACCGCCCGACCCGTCCGGGCGCGCTCCTCCTTCAGCTTTTGCATGTGTTGGTGGAAGAAGGCGTATTGGTCTTCGTTCAACCAGCCGAGACTCTCGCCGCAATTGCTGTAAAGCCCGATAATGGAGACGAGCGGGGCGTCGAGGCGGAAGTAAACGCCTGGCTGCGTCATGGTCGTGCGTGCGATACCGCCGAACCCGTCCCAGCGGGCCGGCTCCTCGGTACAGAAGGCCTTCTGGAAGGCGTCCAGGCTGACCATCGACGGATCCCATGTGATGCCGTCGTGGTTGCCCGGGATTGCGAAGATAGGCGCCGGGTACAGGCGGAACACATCGGCGAACTGGCCGTAATAGAACTGCTTCTCGCCATAACAGTAGA
This sequence comes from uncultured Sphingomonas sp., assembly GCA_964247225.1. Lineage (GTDB taxonomy): Bacteria > Pseudomonadota > Alphaproteobacteria > Sphingomonadales > Sphingomonadaceae > Sphingomonas. The sequence continues at coordinate 538 of CAXTTU010000410.1, forward strand.
CCACGTCGCCGACGTGGAACATGAAGGCCGGTCGCTCGGCCGTGGCGGTCTGGACGAGGAGGTCCGCGACCGACTTCTCGCCGGGCAGCTTGCTCGCGGACGGCGCGCCGCTGTCGCCGATCAGGTCAAAGGTGATTGTCTCCGACCCGTCCTCGGCGACGGAGTGGCCCGCCATGTCTTCGCCGACGACGCTGGCGAGTGTCATGGGTTCGGTGCTGCGCGGCGAGGGCACGGGACCCTTCGCCTTGCCTTGGGAGAACTGCATGACGAACGGGGTCTTGTAGGCTCCGCCGTCGTCGTCCGGCTCGAACGAGCCCTGCTCGTCGTCGGCATCGGGGTCCGCGAAGACGAATCTGGGCGTAGCGGGCGCATCCGGCGCGCCGCCGTCCTGTTCCCACCCGGCTGCCAGGCCGCCCTGCGCGTCCGCGATGACGGCGACCTG
>CAXTTU010000410.1:989-2746 GCA_964247225.1 uncultured Sphingomonas sp.
GCGCGCCCGCGTGGGACACGGGAAGCGGGGCCGCGGCGGCTTGACGCGGCGCGGCCCCGGCGAGTCCCTCTCATAGCTCGCGCGGAGCAGCTCTCGTACGCGCGGCAGTCGATCGTTCAGGACCTTATGCGGTGTGTTGACCGGGTCGCCCCGGTCGTCGGTGTCGAGCGTCTGGCTTTGAAACTTCACGAAGAACGCTGTTGCGCCGGTGGGGGTCAGGAAGATCAGGCCGCCGTCCTGGTTCGCGCCGTTCTCGAGATAATGGTCGCCGCCGCCGGTCAGGTTGGGCGAGCCCTGATTCATGTGGATGTTGTCGATGCCGGTATAGCCGGTGCCCGGCGAGCGACCGGTCCGGCGGTTAAGGGGCTAGCCGGTGCCGAACACGGCGAGGAGGGTGTCGTCCTTCTCCGCCCCTTCGATGGCGGCGCGGAGCGCTTCCTGAAAAGCGGACGCCAGCGGGTTGCTACCCGCCGGCACCTTTGTGAAATCGCCGCCGCCGAACAGGTCGCCCCTTACGAAATCGAGCGAGAGGCCGGTGTCGGTGACGAAGCTGTTGGTTTCCCCCTCCGCGCGCAGCTTCGCGACGAGCGCTTTCAGACCCTCTCCACCCTCCTTGGCGACATCGACAACGCAGTATTCGATCTCGGGCGGAGACCCTGGCTCGGTCGACGACAGGTTTATCGCGACCCGGTAGGCCGGGTGGTTCGCGAGGCCTGGTCGCACCATCACCAGCCAGTGAGGGTGACCGCCGTCCTGCGGACGGGACGCGACCGGCTTACCGATCAGGACGCCATAGGCGGGCAACGGCATCGACTCGCTCCTCGAATGGCGAAGCAAAGATCATCACACGTCGTTACGGCTCTGTGATCAAGCGCGACCTGAACGACCGGTCCGCCCGCAGATGCCGCCCGGAATGCGAGTGGCCACAATCGTCGCCTCATCCCCTTCAAACTCCGGCTAAAGAACGATCTCGAACTTCACGTTCGATGCCTCCGGTGGGACTGCTTGAAGGCGCCGCGTTCAGCGCCCCGCTTCGCGCACCCGCGCGATCAGCCGCCGCTTAGCGGCTGTGTCTGTTGCAGCTCACGCTCGGCCACCTCCTTCAAGGCAGCGGTAAACTCGTCCGCGCTATAATGCTTGCCCGCCAACAACGGAGATTTCGGGCTGTCGCCCGGAATAATGATATCCGCCGCTCCGTTGCGACCCTTCATCCACACCGCGCTCAAATAAAGCGCGGGCACGCGAATGACCGACAGATCATAATCCGCGTTGCCGCTCTCACTCTGCGCGGCGCGTATGTTGGTGCCGATCGAGCGAACAGCGTCTCCCTCCGTTATCGCGGCGAGTTGCAAGGTCTTCGCATCAACATCAGCGAGCGCGGCCGGAGGTTCCCCGCCGCCGCCGTGCAGAAGGTAACTCCATAGGGCGATCGGCGCTTGCCGGACGTCGGCACCGGCGGCGAGCGTATCCAAACCCACGACGTGCACGGGCGCTGGCACGGGAACATCGCCGGGCGGAGCCGCACCTTGGCCGGGCGAAGCCGAGTCCTGCGCGCGGTTCATTCTGGTCAGAGCGGCCGCGATCGCGGGTGCGCGCGCGGCGACCGATGGCTTGCCGGCGAAGCCGGAGACTGCCGCCATCAGTGCCTGGGTGGCCTGCGCAGGCGGATTGATAAAATGAAGCGGCTTCCGTCGTCTCCCAAGCTCAACGCTTCGTGTAGAACGTGTCCGTCCAGCTGCCGGAGCCAGTATAGGCCG
>CAXTTU010000411.1:0-2745 GCA_964247225.1 uncultured Sphingomonas sp.
GCCGACCGCAAGGCTGAACGCGGCGGGGACGATCAGCAGCGTCAGCAGCGTCGACAGGATCAGCCCGCCGATTACCGTGATCCCCATCGGCTGGCGGAAGGAGGTGTCGCCCGTCAGCGCCAGCGCGGTCGGGATCATGCCCGCGACCATTGCCACCGTGGTCATCACGATCGGCTGCGCGCGCTTGTGGCCCGCGTCGATGATCGCGCTCGTGAGGTCGACGCCGTGGTTCATCTCCTCCAGCGCGAAGTCGATCAGTAGGATCGAGTTCTTGGCGACGATGCCCAGCAGCATCAGCAGCCCGATGAACACCGGCAGCGACAAGGGCTGCCCCGCGATCATCAGCGCTACCAGCGCCCCCAGCGGCGCGAGCAGCAGCGAGCCCATGTTGACGAACGGCGGCAGGATACGCCGGTACAGCAACACCAGCACCGCGAACACGAGGAACACGCCCGCCAGCACCGCGACAAAGAAGTTGCGCATCATTTCCGCCTGCCACTTGGTCTGGCCGAGCTGCAGCTCGGCGACGCCAACGGGCAGGTTCTTCATCGCGGGCAGCTTGTGAATGTCCTCCAGCGCCTGGCTGGCGAGGACGTTGGGGGGCAGCGTCGCGCCGATGGTCAGCTGGCGTTGCTGGGCGACGCGCTCGATCTTGGTCGGGCCCGTGCCGAAGCCGATATCGGCGACGACGGACAGCGGCACCGAGCCGCCCGCCTGGGTCGCTACCGGCAGATTCTGGATGGTCGACAGCCGCTGGCGGGAGCTTTGCGCGAGCGCGACGCGGATCGGCACCTGACGATCGGACAGCGAGAACTTGGCGCTGTTCTGGTCGATGTCGCCCAAGGTCGCGATACGAATCGCACTAGACAGCGCCTGCGTCGTCACACCGAGGCTGGCGGCAAGGTCGGAGCGGGGCTTGATGACGATTTCGGGGCGCTTCAGATCGCCGACCACGCGCGGCGCGCCGACGGTGCGAAGCCCGCGCATCTGATCGACGATCGCGTTCGCGGTCTGCGTCAACAGCTTGGGATCGTCACCGCCCAGCACCACCGTGACGGGCAGGCCGCTGCCGCCCCAGCCCTGTTGCGAGCGGAACGACACCCGCGCATCGGGGATCGCGGCGAGCTCGGCGTCGTGGAGATGCTCGAAATCCGCGCTCTTGATGCGCTGGCCTTGCGGCTTGTAGATCACCGTCACACGGCCGGTGCCCACGCCGGTCCGCGCGTACACCGACGCAACCCCGGGCTGCTTGCCGAGCAACGCAGCGACGCGGTTCACCACCACCTGTGTTTCCGAGCGCGTGGTGCCCGGCACCATCTCGATCGAGGCGGTGCTGGCGTCCTCGTCATGCTCGGGCTGGAACTCCATCGGCATGGCACTGAAGCAGACACAGGTCAGCACGAACGACAGCGCGCCGATGCCGACCACCCATACCCGATGGTCGAGGAAGCGCGCGCCCACCCGCCGCAGCACGCCGCCGCGCGCCGCCACCGCCCGCGCGCGCCGGTTGTCGAGCGTCCAGGCAAGCAGCCGGGCATAGAGCACCAGCACCCGGCTGCCGCCATGCTCCTGCACGCCATGCGCTTTCAGGAAGTAGGCGGCGATCATCGGCGTGATCAACCGCGCGACGCCGAGGCTGAGCAGCACGGAGACGACCACGGTCAGGCCGAAATTCTTGAAATACTGGCCCGAGATGCCGGGCATCAGCGCGACGGGGAGGAACACCGCGACGATCGCCATCGTCGTCGCCAGCACCGCGAGGCCGATCTCGTCGGCGGCGTCGATCGAGGCCTGATAGGCGTTCTTGCCCATCCGCATGTGCCGGACGATGTTCTCGATCTCGACGATCGCATCATCGACGAGTACGCCCGCCACCAGGCTGAGCGCCATCAGCACCATGAAATTGAGCGTGAAGCCGAGCAGCTCGAGAAAGTAGAAGGTCGGGATCGCCGACAAGGGGATCGCGATCGCCGAGATCACCGTCGAGCGCCAGTCGCGCAGGAACAGGAACACGATCAGCACCGCGAGCGCGGCACCCTCGTACATCGCCTCCATCGCCGAATGGTACTCGATCAGCGTGTCCTTGACCGAGTTGCGGATCATCTGAAACCGCACCTTCGGATTGCGCTTTTCCAGCGCGGCGAGTTTCTGTTGCGCGGCCTGGAACACCTCCACATCCGACGCGCCCTTTGAGCGCTGAAAGTCGAACGAGATCACCTGCCGCCCGTTGAGCGAGGAGGAGGAGCGCTGCTCCGCGTAGAGGTCCTGCACCTGGGCGATGTCGTTGAGCCGCACCGTGCGCCCGCCGCCGGCCCCAATCAACGTCTGGCCGAGCTGATACGCGCCCTTGGCGTTGCCGAGCACGCGCACCGACTGTTCGGACCCGGCGATCTCCGCGCGCCCGCCCGCCGCGTTCAGGTTCACCTGGCGCAGCTGCTGATTCACGCCCGAGGCGGTCAGGCCATAGGCCTGGAGCTTGGCGGGATCGAGGATGACGCGAATCTCGCGGCTCACGCCCCCGTTACGATCGACCGCGGCGAGGCCCGGCACGGTCAACAGTTCCTTGGCGACGTTGTTGTCGATGTACCAGCTGAGCTGTTCCACCGTCATGTCGGTGCCGACCGCGGCATAGCTGGCGAGGTCGTCGCTAGTCGTGTCGCGCCGTTGCACCTGCGGCTCGAGGATGCCCTGGGGCAGGTCGGAGCGGATCTGCTGGATCGCGCCGCGCACATCCTCCACCGCGCG
>CAXTTU010000412.1:0-2705 GCA_964247225.1 uncultured Sphingomonas sp.
GAGCCCCGGCGACACCATCATCGTCTCGGTGACGCGCAACGTCCGCGTCGCGGCGGTGCCCCGCCCGGGCATCCGTCCCTCCAGCTTGCGCCACAGGTAAAGACAACCGATCATCAGCCCGCAGACCAGCGGCAGCAGGATCATCAGCTTGAGAATGTAGCTCCACATCATGTGCGTCAGTTCCGCTTGTCGGGGCTGACCAGCTCGGTCATCTTGACCCCGAACCGCTCGCCCACCGTCACCACCTCGCCACGGCCCATCAGCGTGCCGTTGACGAACACGTCGAGCAATTCGTTCGCCTGCCGGTCGAGCTCGATCACGCTGTCCTCGCCGAGCGCGAGCAGCTCGCGCAGCGTCAGCTGGGTGGAGCCGATCTCCACCGTCAGCTTGACGCCGACATCCTGCAGCAGCCGGAAATTGGCGGCGAGCGCGGCATCCATTGCGGGGTGGCCCGTCATGTCGTTCATAGGTCCTCCTGGGGGCGGGTCATCCGGTCGAGCTTGACCGCGGCGTGACCGTTCGAGACGCCGACGGTGCCGGTGGCGAGCGCGTCCGCGCCGACCATCACGGGCACCTGCGTGCCGAAGCAGATGGGGATCACGTCCCCGACCTTGAGCGCCATCAGCATCGACAAGGGCACTTCCGCTTCCGCCAGCACCGAGCGGACGGGAAAGCGCACGCCCATCGCGGCGCGGGTCAGCGCCCCGCGCCAGGCGGGATCGGGCGCGGCGGCGGCGCGGGCGACCTTGGCGGTGAGCGAGGGCGCGTGCGGTTTCAGCGAGGCGAGGGGGTAAAGGACGTCGACCAGCTCGGGCTTGCCGTCGCCCGCCGCGATGCCGAACCGGGTCGCGACCACCGCATCGTCCGCGTCGAGATCGGCGGCGAGCGAGTGGACCGCTTCCAGCTTGCCGGGGGTAAAAGTGAGCGGCGTCACCGGCTCCCACGCGGTGGCGAGCGGCTGGGCGATCAAGGTAGCGATCCGCGCCGCGAGCGCCTCGGCGGCGGGGGAGAACTCAGGTTGCAGCTCAGGCGGAAGCGCGCCCGCGCCGCCGAAGAACAGGTCGAGCAGCCGCAAGACGAACCGCCCGTCCATCACCAGCAACGCCGGTGCGCCGCCCGGCGACATGCGCAGCGGGACCCACGCGGTCAGCTTCTCGGTCCGCTCGCCCCGGTAATCGGTGAAGCGCTGGACGCTGAGCGGCTCCGCCCAGGCGCGCAGGTCCTGGCGGAGCAGCGGCTCGAACACCCCGCGCAGCGAGCGCGCGAAGCGGGCGCTCAGATGCTGGAGCGTGTGCAGGTCGCCGAACGGATTGTGCCCGCCCGCCCCGCCGCTCAGCGCGGCCGCGTGCGCCGCCGCGGGGCGGGGACGCTGGCGACGCTCGGGCGTCGGGGTAGCGGGCGTGTTAACCATGCCCGGTCACTGAACAACGAAACTGGTAAAGTAGACGTTACCAACGCCGCCGAATCCCTCCTTTTGCTCAAGCGTGGCGTTGATCGCCTTGGTGAGGCGCGCCTGCAGCTGGCGCTTGCCGTCGGCGGTGAAGACCTGATCCTCCGTGGTGTCGCCCAGCGCCAGGAGCACGGCGGAGCGGATCGCGATCTCGTTGGTCTTGATGTGCTCGATCTCCTTTTCGTCGTAAGGCGTGGAGAGCGCGAGCCCGACCTGGACGAAGTGCGACGAGTCCTGGAGGTTGGCGGTGAACTCCTTGTCGAGCGGGTAGTAGTTGGAGGCATAGCGGTCTCCGCCCTCGCCCTCGGGCGTTTCGCGCCCGCCGGTCGCGGCGGGAGCGTCGCCGCTCTTTCCCTCGGCTCCCGCTGGCGCTTTCTGCTCCGATTTGGGGACGAGTTGCGGGCCGCTGTGCTTGGCCGCTTTGTGTCCGCCGACCATGCCCGAGCTGGCGGCGTACAGCCCCGCGCCGACGCCCCCGCCGACAAGCGCGACGAGGGCCACGCCTAGGCCAAGCAGTTTGACGAGCTTGCCCTTCTTCTTGGGCGCGGCGGGGTCGGCGGGTTTGTCGGACATGACTGGCTCCTGTTCAGGCGATGCGGATGTCGGCGAGGTCGTCCGCCGGGTCGGTGGCGGCGGCGCGCGCGGGCGCGGCGAAGCGGGCGGGGGTGGGAGTGGCGGCGCGGCGCTGCTGCTGTGCGTCGCCGCCGTCGACCGTCGAGTCGCCCAGCTTCAGCCCCCGCTCGGCGGCGAGCCGCGCGAGTTCGGGTCGTGCATCCTGCAACAGCGCACGCGTCTCGCCCTGCGCGGCGGTGAAGTGGAGGTGGACCTGTGCGCCGTCATGGCGGACGTGGACGTCGACCGGGCCGAGCGCGTCGGGGGCGAAGCGCACGCGCGTGCTCGCGGCGTCCGCGTCGTCGCGCATCGCCTCGATCCGATCGATCATCCGCGCGGGCCAGCGACGGTCGGCAAGGTCGATCGCGGGCGCGGTTGGTGCGGTGGCGGTGGTGGCGGGCGAGGCGAGGGTGGTCGGGCCGGAGAGTGGCGCGGGCTCGTTCACCGCTCGACGCCGCCGGTCCTCGCCGGTTGCCGCGAGGTGCAACGCCGCCGCGAACACGCGACCGGCGGGGGCGGGCGACGCTGCCGGGGCCGCGATCGCGGGCGAAGGTATCGAGGGAGCGCTGGCGAGGGTGGTCGCCCGCTGCGGCTCCGGCGCGGCGGTGGATACCGAGTTCGCCATGTCAGGATCGGGTTGCGT
>CAXTTU010000413.1:0-2702 GCA_964247225.1 uncultured Sphingomonas sp.
CCTCGACCAGCTGGCTCCAGCGCCAGCTGCGCATCGGCTACAACTCCGCCGCGCGGCTGATCGAGCGGATGGAAAAGGACGGCTTCGTCGGTCGCCCCGACCATGTCGGTCGCCGCGAAGTGTTGATGGACGCGGAAGGGCGACCGGTCTGACCCAAGCTGATCTGGATCAGTATTCGTCCTGATCCCAACAAGTTACGCTTCGGCAACAAACCAATCCCGCCGCCGCTCGTTACTCCGCCCGTTCGCGACCCGCGACCGCGCCAGGAGTTTCAGCGCCATGTATTATCACGACAGCCGCCTCCAGTTTCCCGTCGAGTGCCATGAGCCCGACCCCGCCTTCGCCCGCGCGCTGCAACAGGCGATCGGCGGCGTGGAGGGCGAAATCCGCGTGTGCATGCAATATTTCTTCCAGGCGTGGGGCAACCGCGCGCCGACCACCAAATATCGCGACCTCCTCCTTCACACCGCGACCGAAGAGATCGGGCATATCGAAATGCTCGCGACCGCGGTGGCGCTCAATCTCGACAAGGCGCCCACCCACATGCAGGAAGCGGGCATGGGCGACAAGATCGTCGGCGCGGTGATGAGCGGCGGGCGTCCGCGCGAGCAGATCGAGGGCATGATCCACAAGAATCTGTTCTCCGCCGGCATGGCGGCGATGCCGATCGATTCGGACGGCGTCCCGTTCAACATGAGCAACATCTATGCGAGCGGCAACATCGCTGCGGACATGTATTGCAACGTCGCCGCCGAAGCGACCGGGCGCGTGCTCGCGACGCGGCTCTACAACGCCGCGCATGACGAGGGCATGAAGAAGCTGCTCGCCTATCTCATCGCGCGCGACACGATGCATCAGCAGCAATGGCTGTCGGTGATCGAGGAACTGGGCGGTCATGAAGGCACGCTGCCGATGCCCAATTCCTTTCCGCAGGCGAACGAGGACCAGCAGAACAATTACAATTTCTACGCAACCGCGGTGGACGGCAGCTATCCCGAAGGGCGCTGGACCTCCGGCCCGTCGCTCGACGGCAAGGGCGAGTTCTCCGTGTTCGTCAACCAGCCGCTCGGCGACAAGCCCAACCTCGGCCCCGCCCGCCCCGACAGCGGCGCGGAAACGCAGCAGATTACCGGGTGACGATTGGGCGGCGACGGCGTACAACCGTCGCCGCCCGACGCTGAGGTCAGCAATGCTGAAGCCGCATTTCAATGCTTCTCTGGAACTCATTCCCAGACCACACGGCCTATCCGACGCTGGAGCGGCTCTATCATATGCTCGGCGTGCAGCCAGCGGCAAACATCAACTCCCAAGGCTTCGGGCCAAAGGGCAATACTTGCGCCAGCCGCCTTAGCGTCGCTTTCAACAGAGCAGGTGCGCCAATCAGTCACACCTTGGCACGTGCGGCCCATGCGGAAACGCTGAGAGCGGCCGATGGCACATACATCATTTTTCGCGTCGCGGAGTTTCGCGATTACCTGCTCCGCGCGTATGGGCGGCCGTTGATAGACCATAGCAACCCGTTCGACAGCGACTTTCAAGGTACAAGCGGCGTCATCGCTTTCGGGGTAACAGGCTGGAACAACGCGACCGGCCACATAGCATTGTTCAACGGTCGTACGTACCGCGAACCGGCGCACGACAACTACTCCACCATGGCCCTCGGTTAGGTCCGAACGGTAAAAAGTGAGTTTTGGAGCATCAAGTGACCCATCGTTGGCCCCTCAGCTTGCCTTTCATCTTGATGCAGACTGTTTGTACGCACGAAGCGTACGCGCGCTCCCCGTTGCAGCGCGACGTCGAAGGTTATGCTGTTGCCACGTGCCTGGCACGACAGCCCTCTCCTTATCTAAAGCAGCAAGCCGATGGTTGGGGGTCCGCGATTGTTCAGCGTGGCCACGGCGGCATGGAACCTTTTCGCGCGGTGGCGGCGGCGGTCGTCCGCGAGCTCGCGCATACGCCGGTGCCCATGGCACGCGACGAGGAACACCCAATGCAGCCTACTTCGATGCCCGTCCAGTTCTGCGCCGAGATCATCGACCGACCCGCCGTGCGGCAAATGATCGACACGGCTCTTACGCGGCTTGGCCCGGCTTATCAGGTCCACCCCGGACAGAAGGGGCAACACTAACGCCTCGTCCACCTGCCACCGGAACACCTCGCGATTGTCGGAACCGCTCGCCATCTCGCCCCGTGTTGCTCCCGCCACGGGCCGCAAGTAAAGCCCCGCCCCGTGCCCATCGTCATCGCCATCCCCAAGGGGCGTATCCTCGCCGAAGCCTTGCCGTTGCTCGCCCGCGCGGGTGTCCGCCCGGAGGCGGCGTTCGGGTATGAGGACTCGCGCGCGCTGCGCTTCACCACCGACCTGCCGGGGATCGAACTGATCCGGGTGCGCGCGTTCGACGTCGCCACGTTCGTGGCGCACGGCGCGGCGCAGCTCGGCATCGTCGGGTCGGACGTGATCGGCGAGTTCGCGTTCTCGGAGCTGTACGCGCCGGTCGACCTCGGCATCGGCCATTGCCGGCTGTCGGTCGCCGAGCCCGCCGACCTCGCGGCCTCCGACGATCCCCGCGGCTGGAGCCATGTCCGGGTCGCGACGAAATATCCGCGCACCACGGCGGCGCATTTCGCGCGCCGGGGGGTGCAGGCCGAGTGCGTCAAGCTGAACGGCGCGATGGAGCTCGCCCCCACGCTCGGCCTCGCGC
>CAXTTU010000414.1:0-2696 GCA_964247225.1 uncultured Sphingomonas sp.
GGCCCCGTGGGTTCCTCACCGGCGACCTGTCGGCGGCGGCGGACGGCGCGCGGGCGTGGGGGACGCTGCAATATCTGCCCTCGGGCGCGGCGGGCGACTTTGGCGGGGACGCGCCGGAGCGGTTGATCGACCTGGTCCAGAGCCTGCGCGCGCCGTACCGGCAGGGTGCGACCTGGGTGATGAACGCTGGCACGCTGGCGCGCATCCGCAAGCTCAAGACCAGCGACGGCGCGTTCGTGTGGCAGCCGAGCCTGACCGCGGGCGCGCCTGCGACGCTGCTCGGCTATCCGGTGGCGGAGGCGGAGGACATGCCGGACGTGGCGGCGGGGAGCCTGTCGGTGGCGTTCGGGAACTTCCGGCTGGGCTATCTCATCGCCGAACGCGGCGAGACCGCGATCCTGCGCGACCCGTATTCGAACAAGCCGTTTGTGAGCTTCTATGCCACCAAGCGGGTGGGCGGATGTGTGGTGAACGGGGAGGCGATTAAAGTGATGCGTTTCTCCGCGAGCTAGGCTCGTACGAGAAACGAGTGCCTCGAATAGCGCAAGCTATTCGAGGACACGGCATCACCGGCCGGCGGGTCGCGCGAGCGAACCCGTTCGACGTCACGGGGTTCATCCCCGTGACGGCCCGCCGCGTGTGCGTACCCGGCTGGCCCCCTCCACCACGCCCTTCGGGCGCGTTGGCGCGAGATCGTGTCCCCCGGACACGATCTTGGCCAGCCGGGGGCTGGCCAAAGCGCCAACGCCCCCTCCCCGTGAACGGGGAGGATCAAAGGGGCAAAGGCGCATCTCTCCGTCACCCCGGCCCTGTGCCGGGGTCCAACCTTCCAGCCGTGTTTACGGTCGGAGGGGGTGGCTGCGCGCGCCCCGCGTCCTTGCAGGCCGTAGGCACGCGGGGATGGTTAGACCCCGGCACAAGGGCTCCCAGCAAAGTACTACTTTGCTGGGGCCCACAAGGCCGGGGTGACGGGAAGGTTCTACCTCGAACACGACGCTCACCCTCCCCGTAAAGGAGAGGATCAAGCCCACCCCCACAAGGAGAACATCCATGACCATGGCGGACGCCGTCCCGCCCGTCGCCATCGCGGCGGCGCGGGAGGCGGTGAAACTGTATCTGCGCCTCGGCAATGACGGCGAGGATGCGTTGCTCGACCGGCTGGCGGCGACCGCGATCGGGGTGGCGGAGGCGTTCCTCGGCCAGGCGACGCTCGCGCGCGGGTTTGTGAATTCGGTAACCGCCGACGGGCGCTGGCAGGCGCTGCCGACCGGGCCGGTGGCGGCGATCACGGGGGTGAGCGACGGCGGCGGGCGGGTGCTGCCAGTCGGCTCCTACGCGGTCGACATCGACGCGGGCGGGCGCGGTTGGGTGCGCGTCGTCGGGCTCGGGCGAGTGGTGAGCGTTGCGTATCGCGCGGGGCTGGCGGAGACGTGGGACGCGCTGCCCGCGCCGGTCGCGCAGGGGGTGGTGATGCTGGCCGCGCACCTGTTCGACCAGCGCGGCGGGGACGCGGCGCCGCCCGCGGCGGTGGCGGCGTTGTGGCGACCGTTCCGGCGGGTGACGCTGGGCGCGGCGCATCGGGAGTTCGCCGCGTGAGGGTGCCCGCGAGCGTGGAGCGGCGCGGGGCTGCCGCGGCGGAGCGGGCCGCCGCACGACTGGCGGAGGCGGTGCGCGAGCAGGTGCCGGGGGTGGCGGTGAGCCTTGGGGATAGGGAGGTGACGGTGACGGGACGGGGTGTGTTGAGCGACGCGCTGTTGCGCCGGCCGGCGGGGATGCTCCGATGAGCGCGGGCGAGGTCCTGGTCGCGGCGGCGGTCGCGGCGGTGGAGGCGGTCGCGGACCCGGTGCGGCTGAGCGCGGTGTTCGATGCGCCGCCGGCGCGCTGCGCGGTGCCCTATGCGGTGGTCGACGACCCGATGCTGATCGACTGGAGCGGGACGGATTTCGCGGGCCGCGAGGGGCGGTTGGCCGTCAGCCTGTGGGACGCGGGCGAGCGGCCCGAACGGCTGCGCGCGCTGATCGCGGCGGCGGAAAGCGCGGTGCTGGCGATGGGCCCGGGGCTGGCGCAGGGATGGCGGGTGGCGAGCTTGTTGCTGGTGCGCAGCCGCGTGGTGCGCGCGGGTGGGGACCGGTGGTGCGCTACGAGTGAGTTTCGGGTGAGGTTGTATCGCGAAAGCTAGCCGCGACGCGGCGCGCTTCTGCGATCAAGCCCGGCCGGCGTCGCTTGAGCGACGTTCGACGTCACGGGATTTAGTCCCGTGACGGCCGGTGTGGACGTGCCCGGTTGAGGGCGTGGTCCGTGGTGAGCGCGGAGTGGTTCACGCGAAGGTCGCGAAGAGCGCGAAGGCCGCGAAGAGGAAGTGGTGCGCGGGCGCGGTAGCCGCGCCAGCGGCTTTTAAATCCCTCTACGGTCAATCAAGGCACGCTGCCGCGCGCGGCCCCGTCGCACCTTAGCGTCCTTCGCGGTCTTCGCGCCCTTCGCGTGAAACCCTTCTTTCTGCCGCCTCCGGCGGCGCACAACAGGAGATCAAGCTATGCCAATGGAACGGGGTTCGGCCTTCCTCCTCAAGGTGGGCGATGGGGCCACGCCGCCGGCGTTCGCGACGGTGGCGGGGCTCAGGACCACGCAGCTGTCCGTCAACGGCGAGGCGGTGGCGGTGACGAGCAAGGATTCGGGCGGCTGGCGCGAGCTGCTTG
>CAXTTU010000415.1:0-2695 GCA_964247225.1 uncultured Sphingomonas sp.
GGCTGGACCTGGCGGGCGAGGCGACCCCGATCGGGCTCGGCTGCCGTGCGTGTCTCCGCCCCGCCTGCCCGCAACGCTCGCTCCCGCCCGCGGGCCGCGCGCTGCTGGTCAACGAGCGCGAGCGGCGGGTGTCGCCGCTCACCTTTGCGGGCGACTAGCTCGCGGCGAACACCCCGCACGCGATCCGCGCGCCGCTGTTGCCCGAGGGATCAGTGCTGAGGTCATCCGCGCCCGCGTGAATGATCATCGCCGCGCCGTCCGCGTCGAGCAGCCCGGCCATGCTCGCCCCCGGTACGATCACGCCGATCGTCCCGCGCCCGTCCGCGCCGACGATGAGGTTGGGGAGGTCACCCTGATGCGGCCCCTGCGGGTTGAGCGCGCCGTGCTTCGCAGCCGTCGGGTTCCAGTGCGGCCCCGCGCTGGCGAAATCAGGCGCGTCGCAGCGACCGATGGTGTGGACATGCGCGCCGTGCGTGCCGGGCGGCAGCGCGCGCGCGTCCACGGTGAAGCGGATGCCGCCGGTCACCTCCGTCGCGGTCGCGCGGCCGACATCGGTGCCGTTCGCCGAGCGCAGCAGCGCCACCGCATGCGCCCCGCCCGGCACCACATCACCGACGCGCGGGTGCGGGCGCACGGCGCTGCAGCCCGCCAGCGTGAGCAGCACCGTTCCCGCCAGCATCGTCCCGCGCATCCGCAAACCCTTCGTCGCCGTTCAGCCCCGCTTGGCCGCAATCGCGGCGGCTGGCAATGCTCAAGCGCGCCCGACCGGCACCGGGAGTACGCGCCCGTCCGAATCGCGCGCCTCCGCCACCGCAACGCCGAACACGCGCGCGAGGTTGGCGCGGGTGAGCACCTTCGCCGCCGGGCCGAACGCGGCCACGCCGCCCCGCTCGAGCAGCAGCACGTCGTCCGCCGCACGCGCCGCCTGGACGAGATCGTGGAGCACCAGCACTACTCCCCGCCCCGCCACCGCCTGCGCCCGCAGCCGGGCGAGGATGTCGATCTGATGCGCGGGGTCGAGGCTGGCGAGCGGTTCATCGGCGAGCAGCCAGGCCGGCTCCCCGGCGAGCACGCGCGCGAGCAAGACACGCGCGCGCTCGCCGCCCGACAGCGTTGCGATTGCGCGGTCGGCGAGGTGTTCCGTCCCGGTTTCGGCCAGCGCGCGCGCGATCGCCTCGCGGTCCGCGTTCGACTGCGCGGCATAGGGCGAGCGATGCGGCAGGCGACCAAGCGCCACCGCCTCGCGCGCGCGCAGGTTCCAGTGTACCGCCGCGTCCTGCGGGAGATAGCCGATCAGCCGCGCGCGCTGGCGCGGGTCGAGGCTGACGACCCGTTCCCCACCGAGCCGTATCTCGCCTCGAGCGGGGACCAACCCCGCGAGCGCGCGGACCAGCGTCGACTTGCCCGCGCCGTTCGGGCCGAGGATCGCGGTCACCCGCCCGGGCGCGAACCGGACGGAAACCTCGCCCAGCACCTCGCGCCCGCCGAGCCGGACGCTCACCCGCTCCGCGCTCAGATCCACCCCGCCGCCTCTCGCCTGAGCAGCAATACCAAGAAGAACGGCGCGCCGAGCAGCGCCATCGCGACCCCCAGCCGTACCTCCCCCGCGCCGGGCGCGAGGCGGCACAGGCTGTCGGCGGCGAGCACCAGCGCTCCTCCGCCCAGCGCGCTCGGCACCAGCAGCGCGCCCGGGCGGTGCCCGAACACCGGGCGGAGCAGATGCGGCACGACCAGCCCGACGAACCCCACAATCCCCGTCACCGCAACGCTCGCCCCCACCGCCAGCCCCGTCCCGACGACCACCAGCGCCCTCACCCGCCCGAGCCGCACGCCGAGCGAGCGCGCTGCGTCCTCGCCCAGCGTCAGCGCATCGAGCGACGGCGCGGTGAGCAGCAGCAGGCCTGCGCCCGCAACGAGGAACGGCGCGGCGCGCGCAAGGTCCTCGACTCCCCGGTCGGTGAGCGCGCCCATCAGCCAGTCGATCACCTCGGCCACCGCGTACGGGTCGGGCGCGATCGAGATCAGGAAAGCGGTCAGCGCCCCCGCGAGGCTCGACAGCACCGTGCCCGCGAGCACGAACGTCGTCGCGCTCGCCGATCGCCAGGTCAGCGCTGCGAGCAGCGCGACCGCGCCCCCCGCCCCCGCCATCGCGCAGGCGAACAGCCCGACGCCGCCGCCGAGCCCGAGAAGGATCGCCGCCACCGCGCCCAGCGCCGCGCATGGCGACACGCCCACCACCGCCGGGTCGGCGAGCGGGTTGCGCAGGAACCCTTGCAGCACCGCGCCCGACAGCCCCAGCACCGCGCCGATCGCGAGCCCGAGCACCGCGCGCGGAAGCCGAAGTTCGGCGACGATCGCCCAGCGCGGGTCGCCGCTGAACCACGCCGAAGGTGGCACCCACAGCTTGCCCGCCGATAGCGACGCTACGAACAGCAACGCGGCAAGCACGGCGAGCGCGGCGAGCTTGCCCCCGCGCGTCACGGCAGCGACGCCCGGATCGCGCGCAGCCGGGCCATCGCGCGCGGGATCGTGGGCCCGCCGCAGTTGACCAGATCGCGCGGAAACCTCGCCTCCACCGTGCGCGCGCCCAACCGGGCGAGCACGCGGCGGCGCAGCGCGGCGGTGCGGCCCGTGTCGGGGGCGAGGATCACGTCGGGCGGATGCGCCGCGATCGTCTCGATCGGCACGCGCCCGG
>CAXTTU010000416.1:0-2685 GCA_964247225.1 uncultured Sphingomonas sp.
CCCCACGGGCGCGGCGGATCAGGTCGCGGCGCTGCTCGGCGTGACGCCGGTGGCCGATGGTGGGCAGCCGGTCGCGCTGGCGCTGAACGCGCCCACGACCGCGACGCAGATGGCCGAGGCGAAGCCTGCCGCGGAGGTCGCGCCTGCGCCGGTCGCGGCGCCTGCGCCCGTCGTGGCGAGCGCGCAGAACGTGGTTGCCGCACCCGCGATTGCCGGGGTGGTGTTCGCCGCGCCGAGCCCCGTCGTGCAGCCGCTGCCTGTGGCGTCGGCCAGTGCCGAGCGTTCGATTCCGAGCCCGGCGGCGTACAAGGTGGCGCTCAGGGCCTCCGCCGTTCGCCCGACTTCTCGCGCGCGCGGGGACTGGTTCGTCCAGATCGGGGCGTATCAGAACGCCTCGATCGCGCGGGACGACTGGGGCCGCGCGACGCGCCGCGATGCCGCGTTCAGGTCGTTCACGCCGGAAGCGATGACATTTCAGGTCAAGGGCGCGGCGGTGTACCGTCTGTCGGTCGGCGGCTTCGCCCGCGGCGACGCGGACGCGCTGTGCCGCGCGTACCGGGCCAAGGGCGGCCGCTGCTTCGTCCGCCAGGGCGCGGGCGAACAGATCGCGAGCTGGGCGAGGAAGGACGTGCAGCTGGCGTCGCGCTAGGGGGCGTTTCTCGGCCCGTGCTTCGACAAGCTCAGCACCAGCGGAGAGTAGGCCAGTCCCACCGCTCGTCCTGAGCTTGTCGAAGGACCGGCCACACGCCGAACGGGCTCGTCAGGCGATCTCCCGTCCGCCCTTCCACACGCGCAGCACGCGGCCCTGCACGGGCAGCCCGTCGAACGGCGTGTTGCCCGCCAGCCCGGGCAGTCGTTCCGCACTGATGATCCACGGCGCCCCCGGGTCGAACAGCACGAGGTCGGCGGGCGCGCCCGGCGCGAGCGTTCCCGCCTCGACGCCCAACACCCGCGCGGGCGCCTCGCCCAGCATCGCAAACAGCCGATCCATCGTCACCACCCCGTCGCGCACCAGCGTCAGCGACAGCGCAAGCAAGGTCGCCGCGCCCGCCGCGCCGGGGCTGGCGTCGGCGAAGGGGAGGCGCTTCTCCTCCGGCCCGCGCGGGTCGTGCGCCGAGCAGAGCACGTCCACCGTCCCGTCCGCGATCGCCGCCAGCGTCGCTTGCCGGTCCGCCTCTGAGCGCAACGGCGGGGAGAGGCGCGCGAAGGTGCGGAAGTCGCTGACCGCATTGTCCGACAGCAGAAAATAGGCCGGGCTCGTCCCGCAGGTGACGCGCACGCCCCGGCGCTTGGCGGCGCGCACCAGCTCGAACCCGGCGGCGGTCGTCACCAGCCGCAGGTGCAGCCGCGCGCCCGTCTCCTCCGCCAGCGTCAGGTCGCGCGCGATCGCCAGCGCCTCGGCCAGCGCGGGCGCGGCGGGGAGGCCGAGCCGGGTCGCGGTCTCGCCCGCGGTCGCCACCGCATCGCCCGCGAGCCCGCCATCCTCCGCGTGGGACACCACCGCCAGATCGAGGTCGCGCGCGTACGCCAGCACCCGCGCCATCACGCCCGAGTCGGCGATCCACCGCGCGCCGGTGCCGAGCGCCTTTGCCCCCGCCGCGCGGCAGATCGCCGCCTCGGCAAGGTCGACCCCCGCCAGCCCCTTGGTGGCGGCGGCGATCGGGTGAATCCACAGGTCGGGCTTGCCGATCAGCGCCGCGCGCTGGACCAGGCCGGGGCCGTCGAGCACCGGCGACTGATCGGGCATCAGCCCCACGCGCGTGATGCCGCCCGCGCGGAACGCAGCGCGGTCGATCGCGAACACGCCAAGGTCGACGATGCCGGGCGCGAGCGTCTTGCCCCGGCAATCGACGACCTCCGCGACCTCCAACCGGTCGACGATCACGCCGTCGCTGACGAACAACTCGCCCTCGCGCACCCCGTCGGGGCCGACGATGCGCGCGTTGGTGAAGCGCAGCCTCATCCCCAGCCCTCCACGCCGCGCGCGCGGCGGGTGAGGACATCGAGGCAGGCCATCCGCACCGCGACACCCATCTCGACCTGTTCGGTGATCGCCGACTGCAGGCCGTCCGCCACCGACGAGTCGATCTCGACACCACGGTTCATCGGTCCCGGGTGCATGACGAGCGCCCCCGGCTTGGCGCGCGCCAGCCGCTCGGGGGTGAGGCCGTAGCGCAGGTGGAACTCGCGCGCGGAGGGGACAAAGCCGCCCGCCATGCGCTCGTTCTGCAGCCGCAGCATCATCACCACGTCCGCGCCGTCCAGCGCGGCGTCAAAGTTGGTGAAGGGCTCGACGAACATCGCCACCATTGCGGGCGGCATCAGCGTCGAGGGCGCACACACCCGTACCTCGGCGGCGAGCGCGGTGAGCGCGAGGATGTTGGAGCGCGCCACCCGGCTGTGGAGCAAGTCGCCGCAGATGACCACCCGCTGCCCCGCCACCGCGCCCCTACGCCGCCGGATGGTGAGCGCGTCGAGCAGCGCCTGCGTCGGGTGCTCGTGCCGCCCGTCGCCCGCGTTGAGCACGGGGCAGGCGACCTTGTCCGCGATCAGCCGCACCGCGCCCGAGCTGGCGTGGCGGATCACCAGCGCGTCCGCGCGCATCGCGTTCAGCGTCTGCGCGGTGTCGATCAGCGTCTCGCCCTTCTTCACGCTGGATTGTGCGGCGTGCATGTTGACCACGTC
>CAXTTU010000417.1:0-2675 GCA_964247225.1 uncultured Sphingomonas sp.
CGGTCACCCATGCCTCGCACGCCGCGATCGCGCGGTCGCGCAACGCCTTGGGCCAGAGCCGGTCGCCCGCCTTGAGCCCCCGGTCGAGCGCGCCGAACGCGACGCCCCAGGCGCGCTTGAGGTTCGCGCCCTTGCTCCCGGGCCGGACGGGCTGGCCGGTATAGAGCTCGTCGACGATGATGCCGAGCGGGTTGCGCGCCACCGGCTTGAGCGCGCCGAGCACCAGCAGCGGCACCACCACCGTGCGCGCCCAGTAGCTCATCTTGCCGAGCGTGATCGGGAACCAGCGCGGGACGAGGATCAACTCGGGCGGCATCGTCGGCACCGCCTCCCACGCGCCCGCGCCGAACAGCGCCAGCTGGATACGCGTGAACACGTTCACCGCCGCCGCGCCGCCCGCATGGAGGATCGCCGCGCGGGCGCGTGCCATGTGCGGGGCGTCCGGCGCGTCGCCGATCATCTTGAGCGCATAATACGCCTTGACCGAGGCGCTGACATCGAACGCGCCGTCATGGAACAGCCCCCAGCCGCCATGCGCCGCCGACTGGATGCGCCGGAGATAGCGCGCGACGCGCGCTTCCAGCACCGCGTCGACCGGCTCGCCAAGATAGTGGCGGAGGAGGACGTACTCGGCGGGAATAGTCGCGTCCGCCTCCAGCTCGAACACCCAGTGCCCGTCGGGACGCTGCGCGGTCGCGAGCGCTGACGCGGCGCGCGCGATCGAGGCGTCGAGCGGGTCGGCGGGGGTGGAGGAGGCGGGGGCGTAGGGCGGCATTGGGAGGGGCGTGTAGCAGGTGCGGGGAGGAACTGAAGCGGGGTATACCCGAGCGCCGAACGGCCGCTAACAGGCAGCAACGTCTTCGCCGCTCTGCACCACCCCGTTCCGATCAATGGTGAATCCGCGCCTCGTGGTGAAACCCGGACCATTCACTTCCGCACAATATGTGTTGCCCGAACGTAACGGCGTCGATGATCGTTGCGCGAACCCTGGTCCCGCTGATCCCACGGTCACTTCCTGCACACAGCTATGTAGGTCGGCCCTACCCAACTCCCATACAGGTTTGTCTTGCTGGTCCACCGGGCTCACGATTGCAACGTCGATGCAGGGGTGGAAGTCCGACGAGAACGCGGCGACCCCGAGCGTGATGGTGCCACCCCTCGACTGCGACACCGTCAATGTTACCCCTTCATGGCAGGCGGTCAGGGCCAGGGGCAGCAACAGCCCTATACTACCTTTAGAGACCATAGATGCCGCTTCCGGCCAGCCTGCGCTTCAGGTCCGCCGCCGCAGCTTCCTTACCTGGCGGAACTTCAAATCGGAAAAGGGCTTGATCCTCGACCATCTGAGCCTGTCCTTCCAACATTTCGTGCCCGAAGTCTGTTCGGCGACTGGCATAATCATACGTCTTGGACGCGCTGCCTGCTGCCCTTTTCTCTCGCATGTACCGGCGCAGGAAGGCGGCATGTCCAAGTCTGTCCCACTGAATGACATGAGTAAACTCATGCAGAAATAGTGGTATCCCAACCCTAGGAGACGCGAAGTTCGCTTTCCAACGTGAAGGTACGAAGTACATCGAGTTGCCCATTGTAATGGCAGGATTACCGTTGAGAAAGGCGATCATCGCGGCAGGGTTCTTGCCGGGGCCGAAGCTGACACATGCCTTGTTGGCGAGCGGGACGGCGCGATTGCCGAATGCCTCGCGCGCCTGCGCAACCTCGCCCCTTGTCAGCGGGCGAACAGTAGCCGGGTCCCAAAGGCCGGCAAGGATCAACTCCGCGATGTGGTGAGGCACGCGTGATAGGAGGGCAATCAATGCATCGGCCCGTTGCTTCAGCGTAGCCGTCGCCTGACGGATCTCTTCGCTCACCTTATCCCGCGCGACTTGCATCGCCGCCGCGGGCAGTTCCACCAAGCAGTTGAGAAGGCGATATTCCGCAGCGCTCAGATAGCTACGCACAGCGCCCGCCGGGTCGAACTCGTCCATGGCGATGTCCCGATCGATAGATTATTGGTTCAATAACGATCTGGGTACTGACGGCGTTGCATACTGCCAACCGGCAGGGTGAGTCTTTCTTACCCTTGCCCCACCAACCCCGCCGCCGTCTCCCCCGACCGGATCGCGCCCTCGATCGTCGCGGGCAGCCCCGTCTGCGTCCAGTCGCCCGCCAGGAACAGGTTGCGCCAGCGGGTGCGGGCGGGGGGGCGCTTCGCGTCCTGTTCGGGCGTGGCGGCGAAGGTGGCGCGTTTCTCCTTGACGATCTGCCAGCGCGGCAGCGGGGCGTCGATGCCGTACGCCGTGCAGATATCCGCCCAGAACAGTCGCGCCAATTCCTCGCGGGGCGCGTCGAGCAGCCGGTCGGCGGCGCTGACCGTCACCGATATCCGGTCGTGGAAGGCGAACAGCCACTCCGCCGTTCCGCCGACCAGCGCCAGCGCGGCGGGCGCGCCCGGGGGCGGCGAACAAGCAAAATGCGCGTTGACGATCGCGCGGAACGCGTCGGGCGCCGTCAGCCCCGGGACCAGCTGTGTCGCGACCGGGGCGGAAAGCGCGAGGACCACCGCCTCGTCCGCCGCCACCGGCTGCTCGCCCCGGCCCCAGTCGAGCGCCGCCACTCGCTCGCCCTCGAAGCGGATGCTCCGCAGCCGCGCGCCGAGCGCGACCGGTGCGTCGTTC
>CAXTTU010000418.1:0-2667 GCA_964247225.1 uncultured Sphingomonas sp.
TCGGCGACACCGACGTGCTGGGGATGAACTTCCTGTCCCGGCTGAAGAGCTGGCGCGTCGAGGGGCGGACGCTGGTGCTGGTGCCGCACCATCCCGATCCGAAGTTTACATAATGTACCTTATCGAACTCACGCCGGAGCCGTTCATAGGTCAGGTTCGTCCGGTTCATCATGATTGAGCGCTTGGTAACCATCATGGCCCGCCTGCGCGACCCGGAGCACGGCTGCGACTGGGACCGCGCGCAGACCTTTGCCGCCATCGCGCCGTACACGATCGAGGAGGCTTATGAGGTCGCGGACGCGATCGAGCGTGGCGACTGGGCGGACTTGAAAGACGAACTCGGCGACTTGCTGCTCCAGGTCGTGTTCCATAGCCGCATTGCTGAGGAAGCCGGGCTGTTCGCCCTGCCCGACGTCGTCGCCGCGATCAGCGACAAGATGGAGCGCCGCCACCCACACATCTTCGGCGATGGCAGCAACCCCGGCTGGGAGGCGCTGAAAGCAGCCGAGCGCACCGCTAAGCCCGACGCGAGCGCGCTCGCGGGCGTGGCGGTCGGTCTCCCCGCCCTGCTCCGCGCCGAAAAGCTTCAGCGCCGCGCCGCGCGCACCGGCTTCGACTGGCCCGACGCCGCCGGCCCGCGCGCTAAGATTGATGAAGAGCTAACCGAGGTCGAGACCGCCGCTCCCAACGAGCTTGAAGGCGAGATCGGCGACCTGCTCTTCTCCGTGGTCAACTGGGCCCGCCACCTCGGCATCGACCCCGAAGCCGCGCTCCGCACCGCCAACGCCAAGTTCGAGCGGCGGTTTAGGGCAATGGAGACGGAAGCTGGCGAGACTTTCGCGGCGTTGAGCCTCGCCGACAAGGAAGCGTTATGGGCGGCGGTCAAGCGGTCCGCTGCATGAACCGCTCATAGTCGCGCGGCGCGAGGCGGACGTCATAGCCGATCTCGCCCCCAGCCGCCTCCTCCTGCCCCAGCACCTCGCCATGCGCATGAAGCCAGGCAGCGCCCGCGCCATCGGTAGCCGGCAAAGTCACGTGGTACAGAAGGTGCCCG
Source organism: uncultured Sphingomonas sp. (assembly GCA_964247225.1). GTDB lineage: Bacteria > Pseudomonadota > Alphaproteobacteria > Sphingomonadales > Sphingomonadaceae > Sphingomonas. The sequence goes on from CAXTTU010000418.1 coordinate 1,055, forward strand.
CGCGTCAGCCGTTCGGCCACCTCCGCCAGCATCGCGTCCACCCCTTCCCCGCTCAACGCCGAGATCGCCGCCACATCCTCGCGCCGCGCCGCCTCGGCCAGCATCGCATCGTGCGTTTCGGGGTCGAGCAGGTCGAGCTTGTTCCACGCCTCGATCCGCGGCGTCGTCTCGGCCACGCCAATCTCGGTCAGCACCGCCTCTACATCGGCGCGCTGCGCCTCGCTATCCGGGTGGGCGATGTCGCGGACGTGGATGAGGAGGTCGGCCGACACCACCTCTTCCAGCGTCGCCTTGAACGCCGCGACGAGCTGCGTCGGCAGCTCGGACACGAAACCGACCGTGTCCGACAGGATCGCCTTGTCGAGGCCCGGCAACGCGATCTGGCGCAAGGTCGGGTCAAGCGTCGCGAACAACAGGTTCTCCGCCATCACCCCCGCGCCGGTCAGCCGGTTGAACAGCGTCGACTTGCCCGCATTGGTGTAGCCGACCAGCGCGATGACCGGCCACGGCGCGCGCTGCCGCCGGTCGCGGTGCAGGCCGCGGGTGCGGGTGACCTGGTCGAGCTCTCGACGCAGCTTCGCCATGCGGTCGCGGATCAGCCGCCGGTCCGCCTCGATCTGCGTCTCGCCCGGGCCACCAAGGAAGCCGAACCCGCCGCGCTGACGCTCAAGGTGGGTCCAGCTGCGCACCAGCCGTCCCGCCTGATAGTCGAGATGCGCCAGCTCGACCTGCAATCGCCCTTCCGCCGTCGCTGCGCGCTCGCCGAAGATCTCGAGGATTAGTCCGGTTCGATCGATCACCTTCGCCTTGAGCGCGGTTTCAAGGTTGCGCTGCTGGACGGGGCTGAGGCTCGCGTCGACGACGACGAGCTGCGCGTCTTCCTGCGCGACATTGGTCGCGAGCGCCTCCACCTGGCCCGAGCCCATCAGCGTCGCGGGGCGCGGCTGGCGCACCTTGAGCGCGACCTTGTCCGCGACCACGACGCCGATCGCCTCGGCGAGCCCGGCCGTCTCCGCCAGCCGCGCCTCGACATCGCGGCTCGCTCCGCCGCGATCGGGCAGTACGACGATCGCGCGCGCGCCGCGGGAGAACTCGCCCCGGTCGCGGTCGAACCCGGCGCTCAAGCGTCGTCCGTTTCGGCGGGCTCTTCCGCAAGGTTTAGCGGTCGGGCGGGTTGCACGGTCGAGACCGCGTGCTTGTAGACGAGCTGCGACATGCCGTCGCGCTGGAGCAACATGCAGAACAAGTCGAACGCGGCGACATAGCCTTGCAGCATCACACCGTTGACGAGGAACATGGTCACGCTGTCGTCGGAGCGGGTCACGGCATTGAGGAAAATCTCCTGCAACCCCGGTTGCTTGCGCGCCGAACCTTCGATCTGGTCGATGATGTCGGAAAAGTCGATCTGCCCGGCGGGCATGATGGTGGAGATGGCATGCTTGTAGATCAGCTGCGATTGCCCATCACGACGGAGAAGGACGGAGAAATTGTCGAACCAGGTAACGATGCCCTGAAGCTTGACGCCCTTGACCAGGAACATGGTAACGGGCGTCTTGCCGCGGCGAAGCGCGTTCAGGAACAGGTCCTGCAGCGAGGTCTGCTTGTCGGCCATT
>CAXTTU010000419.1:0-2658 GCA_964247225.1 uncultured Sphingomonas sp.
GCCCGACAGCGTGTAGTCGCCCGCACGGTTGCCGAGGGTCAGGTCGGCGACGCGCACCCCGTCCGCCTCGCCCCGGAGCGCGCCGCGCCAGGCGGTCCAGCTCCCGCGTCCGGAGAGGTCGAGCGCCAACCGGCGGCGGATGCCGGTCGCGCGCGCGAGCACGCCTGCCGCCTCGCCCCGCACGGTCGCCGCCAGGTCGAAGCGGTCGCGGTCGGGCGCGGTGTCGAGGCGGAGGTGAACGCGGTCGCTCCCGTCGACCACCGCGTCGAGGCTGACCAGCGCGCGCCCGGCATGAACGTCCGCTTGCGCCAGCAAGCGCCCGGTCCGCGCGACGCCGGTGACGGCGGGGGCAAAGTCGATACGGTCGATCGCGAGCCGCCCGACCGCGATGTCGAAGCCGGGGAGCATCGGGCCGTTCTTGCCGGTCGACCTCAGCTGCGGCGCTTTCACGACGGCCAGGCGCGGGATCATCAGCGAGCGGATGTCGAGGCGGTTGTGCAACCACGCGAACGGTCGCCAGTCGAGCCGCGCCTCCGGAGCTGCGAGCACCAGCCCTTGCGGGTCGTACACCCTCACGTCGCGCAACGTCGCCGCGCCGTAGATCGAGCCGTCGATCCTTCCGACCGAGAAGCGCAGGCCATTGTCGCTCCGCACCGCCGCGATACGTCCGGCGACCCAGCGATGCCCCACCTCCGTATCGACCAGCCACGCCGCCCCCGCCACCAGCGCCAGCAGCAGCGCGACCAGCCCCGCCAGCCATCGCAGCGCGCGCCTCAAAACGCCTGCCCCAGCGAAACGTACACCGCCACGCGCTTGTCGCCCGGCTGCGGATTGATCGGGGTGCCGACATCGATACGGATCGGGCCGAAACTGGAGTAGTACCGCACGCCCAACCCGGTGCCGTAGCGTAGGCCGCTGAACTGCGGCAGCGTCGAAGTGTAGATGTTACCTGCGTCGAGGAACGGCACCACGCCGAAATGGCCGAACGCCCTGACCCGCGCCTCGATCGAGAACTCGTTGAGGCTGCGCCCGCCGATCGGATCGTTGTTGGGGTCGCGCGGGCCGATATCTTGATAGCCATAGCCACGCACCGACGCGCCGCCGCCCGCATAGTAACGCCGCGAGGGCGCGATCTGCTCACGCGGCGCGCCGAGGATCGAGCCGAACCGGACCCGCCCCGCCAGCACCACGCGGTCGTTCACCGACTTGTAGGCGCTCGCGTCGAACTGGGTGCGTGCATAGCCGAACACCCCGCCCTGCAGCGACAGTTCGGGGCTGAGCCGCCCGCCGAGCCGAAAGCCGCGCGTCGGGTTGAGCAGGTCGTCCGACCCGTCATAGGTCAGGCTGCTCGGCAGCGCAGCGATGAAGAAGGTCCGGCGACGCGGCTGGCCGGTGGAGACGATCACGTCGCGCTCGTCCGACGCGGCGAGGTCCGCGCCGAGCGACCAGGTCCATTTCTTCTGAAAGAAGATGTTGGTCTGCCGCTCCAGCGCGCCCGATATGTCGAACGTGCGCGCGTCGTACGCGTCGCGCAGCGTGTGCGAGGCGGTGACCTGCGCGGTCAGCACCCGGTCGCGGCCCTCGAAATTGTTGCGGCGAAAGGTGACGCCGCCGAGCTGCTCCTGCGTGCCGAGGACCCCTTGCACGATCAACGCGCCCTCGGGCGGGAACAGGTTGCGGTGCGTCCAACTCACCGACGCGCTCGCGCCCTCGCCCGTGCCATAACCGAGCGTCCCCGCGATGGTGCGCGGTGGCGCGGGCTGGAGAGTGACCGCGACGTCGACGACGCCCGGGTCCGCCCCCGGCACCGGCTTCACCTCCGCCTGCGACACCAGCCCGGTCTGGATCAGCGCGCGGCGAAGGTCCTCGATCGCGGCGGTGTCATAGGGCAGGCCGGGCGTGAAGCGCGCGATGTCGGCGATATGGTCCGCGCCGAAGACGCCGTTGTTGGCGTTGGCCGTGATCTTGCCGAAGCGCCGTGCGGTGCCGGGTGCGACGTCGACCGCGAGCGTCGCGGTGCGGGTCGCGTGATCGACCTCCAGCTCGGGCTCGCCGACGGTGCCGAATGCGAAGCCGTTCTTGCCCACCGCGGTCTTCAACCGCGCCTCGGCGGCGGCGATCGCGTCGGCGTCGGCGGGGGTGTCGGGATGCACGTCGAACGCCTGGCGCAGCGTGTCCGCCTTCGCGCCCGCGGCGGCAAGGCCGGGCAGCTCGACCGTCTTGAGCCGGTACACCGCGCCCGGCTCGGCGGCGAGCACCACCGTGGGGCGCGCGCCCGCCGTGTCGATGCGGGTGGACACGCGCGCGTCGTAATAGCCCTCCGCGCGGAGCAGCTCGACCAGCAGCCGCGCGTCCGCGCGCGCGCGCCGGTCGAGCTGCGCGGCGTTGGCGACCTCACCGTCATGCGCGTTGAGCGTCGAGCTGTCGTCGAACCGCTGGCGGAGGAGCTGCGTTTCCGCTGCGCCGAGCCCGTCGAGGCGGTAGGTATAGCGCGTATCGGCAACGGGCTTGCCGGTGTCGGAGGCGGGAGCATCGGGCGCGGTCTTCAGGTCGGGCCAGTCGACGCCGATGCCCGGCAACGGCGCGAGCGGCGCGGCGGGGTCGAGCGCTGGCTCGGCGGCGGCGGGCGGCGGTGTCGCGGGCGCGACGACCTGCGCC
>CAXTTU010000420.1:0-2650 GCA_964247225.1 uncultured Sphingomonas sp.
TCTTGATCAGAAACGTCGCGGGCGGCGTCTTGGTCTCGAAGGTGAAGCTACGGTCGGCATAGACAGTGATGCGGGTGGGGAGCGGCGTCCCCTTCTCCACGTCGCCAGTCTGCGCGTTGAACGCCTTGCAGAACTCCATGATATTGACGCCGCGCTGGCCCAGCGCGGGGCCGATCGGGGGAGCGGGCTTCGCCTCGCCCGCCGAGACTTGCAGGTTTATGTAACCGGTGATCTTCTTTGCCATGTTCTCTCTGTTCCAAGATTAGTGGTCCGAGCGGGCGCGAGCCCTCCCACATGCGATCCGTATATCGGAAGCCGCACTCCATAGCGTGATTGCCCTTAATGGGCAACCGGGGCGGCCGTCACGGGAGTGAATCCCGTGACGTCGAAGCTCGGCTAGAGCCGAGCCCGGCCGGCCGTTCGCCGTCTCGCAGCTAGCTTCGCTACCCGCGTGCAGCTCCGGCTTGGGAAGTTGGATTTGAGGCGGGCCACGCGCGAAGGTTTCCGGCCATGCCGACGCGTGCGGATTGGGGGTGAGGGGCACCGGTCCGGTTCCCGCGCGTTGGGGGGTGATGCGTCCTTCTGTTCCGCGCGAGAGCTCCGATCGCGCTTCCTGGTTGCTCCTTGCGGCGATGCTGTTGTGCTTTCTCGCGATGCAGCCGCGCGACCCGTTCCGGGTGGACCTCGCGCGGGCGGTGTTGCCTGCGCTGGGCGTGGCGGGGCTGGCGGTGTGGGCGATGCTCGCCAAGGGGGAGCGGCTTCGCGCGGCGGCGGTGGCGTTTCTGCAGATGACATTGTTCACCCTGCTCGGCGTGGTGCTCGCCTATGCCGCGGCGGCGGGGGCAGGGCCGCTATGGGATGCGCGGCTGGCGGCGGCGGATCGCGCGCTGGGGCTTAGCTGGCCCGCGTTGCGCGGGACGCTCGATGCGATGCCGCCGCTCGTCTGGGTGCTGGGCGCGGCCTATGGCAGCCTGATCGCGCAGATGGTGGTCGTGATTCTCGCGCTGGCCGCGGCGGGCAGGCTGGAGCGGCTGCGCGCAGCGGTGTGTGCGGCGGTGCTGGCGGGGTTCGCGACGGTGCTGGTCGCGGCGCTGGTGCCGGCGATGGGCAATCTGTTCGACCCGGCGGGGTATCACCACCTCTGGCCCTCGATCGCTTGGCGGGAGCGGGGGATCATCGGGGGGCTGCGCGACGGGTCGCTGCGCGTCATCGACCTGTCGGCGATGATGGGGATCGTGAGCTTTCCCAGCTATCACGCGACGTTGGCGGCGATCTTCATCTGGGCGTTCCGGGGCTTGCCGTCGGGGCGCGTCGGCGCGGGGTGGGCGGCGCTGACGATCGTCGCGACGCCGGTGTTCGGGGGGCATTACGCGGTGGACGTGCTCGCCGGGCTGCTGCTCGCGCCGGTGTCGGTATGGGCGGCGAAGCGGCTGGTGCGGGTGGACGGCGCGGCGCTCAGCGCAGCGTTGATGCGCTGGGTGGCCTGGGTTGCGCCGTCTGCGGGCATCGCGCGACCGATCCGCTCGGCGGCTAGGCGGTAGCCGGGGTCGGTCAGGACTGTTCTCAGCGCGTCGGCGAGGCGGTCGGCGGTGGGGCGCTTCACCACCACGCCCGCGCCGTGGTGGCGGAGCCGGGCGGCGGTGGCGGGCTGTTCGAACGCGATCGGCGCGGCGACGATCGGCACCCCGGCGGCGAGCGCGTCGAGCACGGTGTTGAACCCGCCGTGGAGGATCGCGGCACTGCACCGCGCGAGGATGGCGCGTTGCGGCCACCACGCGCGGGCGAGGGCGTCGCCGGGGAGAGCGGTCGCCTCCGCCCCGCTCAGCGCGCCGCCATGCGCGACCAGCGCGCGCGCGCCGTTCCGCTCGCACGCCAGCGCCATCGCGGTGAACAGCTCCGCGCGCGCGCTCTGCAACGTGCCGAGCGAGCAGAAGACCAGCGGGCGGTCGTCGGGAAGGTCGGGCGCGGGGTCCTCGGGCAGCCGCCACGGCCCACCATAGTGGAACGCGGGCGGGAGCGCGCGGCGGGGAAAGTCGAGCGCCGCCGGGCATTGCGCGACGTGGAGCAGCGGCGGGGCGGACGGGACGCCGAGCACTCGAGCAATCGGGCGGAGCAGCCGGTCGCTGACGAGCCACCCGCCCCAGTTGCGGAACAGCCCCCACGCGCCCTGGCGATGGCGCCAGCCGAGATAGGGCGGCGGCACGCCCGGCTCGCGCAGCAGCGGCAGCCCGGTGACGCTGGTGACGTAGGGCAGCCCCGCCCGCGTCGCCGCCACCGCGCCCGCGCCCTCCGCCGCGTCGGCGATCACCACGTCCGCGCCGATCCGCGCGAGGGTGTCCGGGAGCGCGTCGAGCAGGATCCCGCTCATCGCGGCGGTGGCGCGGATCATGCGGCGGAGGCCCAGCGGGCCGGTCGCATGGGCGAGCTGCTCCAGGTAGGTGTCGAGAACGCCCCTGTGGTCGCCCGCGCCCCCGAGCGGAGCGAACGCGACGCGCCCGGCGGGGACGAACCGCTCCGCTTCGGCGAGGTGGATAATCGTGACGCGGTGGCCGAGGTCGCTCAGCTTGGCCCCGAGCGCGAGCAGCGGGTTGAGGTGCCCCGGGGTGGGCGGCGCGACGACGGCGAAGTGGCGGGGAGGGGAGGGCACGCC
>CAXTTU010000421.1:0-2643 GCA_964247225.1 uncultured Sphingomonas sp.
GGCCGAGGTCGCCCGCATAGGCGGCCTCGTCGAGCTTCCAGTTCTGGATCTCGGTTCCGAACGCGCCGTCGGTGATGAGGATGCGCTCGGCAGCGGCGGTGTTGAAGCGTTGGCGCGGGCTCATGCCGCCACCGCCTGCTCGCGCCGCTTCGCGCGCACGCCAAGCAAATGACAGATCGCAAAGCTCAGTTCCGCGCGGTTGAGCGTGTAGAAGTGAAAGCTTCGCACCCCGCCCGCGTAGAGCTTGCGGCATAGCTCGGCGGCGAGCGTCGCGGCCACCAGCTGCCGCGCATCGGGCAGGTCGTCTAGCCCCTCGAACACGCGACCCAGCCAGGGCGGGACCGCGGTGCCGCACATCCCGCTCATCCGCTGCACGGCGGTGAAGTTGGTGACGGGCATGATGCCGGGCACGATCTCGGCATCGATGCCCGCCTTGGCGACCGCGTCGCGAAAGCGGAAGAACGTCTCGGGCTCGAAGAAGAATTGCGTGATCGCGCGGGTCGCGCCGGCGTCGAGCTTGCGCTTGAGGTTGTCGAGGTCGGCCGCCTCATGCTCGCTGTCGGGGTGGCGCTCCGGATAGGCGGCGACCGAAATCTCGAACGGGTGTAGCCGCCTGAGGCCCGCGACCAGGGCGGCGGCATTCTCATAGCCACCCGGATGCGCGGCGTAGCTGGCGCCCGCCACCGGCATGTCGCCGCGCAGCGCGACGATGTGCCGGACGCCCGCCGCCCAATATTCGTTGGCGACCGCGTCGATCTCCCCCTTGCTCGCCTCGACGCAGGTGAGGTGCGCGGCGGCGGCAAGCGGCGTCTCGCGCTGGATGCGCGCGACCGTCTGGTGGGTGCGCTCGCGCGTCGACCCGCCCGCGCCGTAGGTGACCGAGACGAAGCGCGGGCCGAGCGGCGATAGCGTCGCGATCGACTGCCAGAGCGTCGCCTCCATCTTCTCCGTCTTGGGCGGGAAGAACTCGAAGCTCACGTCCATGTCGCCCGCCACGTCGGCGTAGAGCGGGGTGTCGAGCGCGAGCCGCGCTTCCTCCAGCTGGTTGACCGAGAGCGTCATGCCGCCTTCACCTCCGTCTGCGCCCGCGCCGCCTTGCGCCCGAGCCATAGTTTTACCGTCAACGCCCCGCCCTCCAGCGTCTCGACGCGCGCGGGCATCAGTCCCGCCGCCTCGAACCAGCCAAGCACCTGCTCATCGCTGAACCCCAGCCGCACATGCGCCTCGCGCGTGCGTAGCTCCTCGCGGTCGTGCGGCGCAAAATCGGCGATCAGCAGCCGCCCGCCATCGCCCAATGCTCGCGCCGCCTCCGCAATCGCGCCCGCGGGCTGCTGCGCGAAGTGGAGGACATGGTGCAGGATCGCGAGGTCCGCCGCGCCGTCCGCGAGCGGCAGCGCGTAGAGGTCCGCCTGGCGCAGTTCCGCACCCGTGCCCGCATCGGCGAGCTTGGCGCGGGCGAGACGCAGCATTTCACTGCTCCGGTCGATGCCCATCGCCGCGCGCGCGCGTCCGGCAAACAGCTCGAGCATCCGCCCGGTGCCGGTGCCGATATCGACCAGCTGACCCACCGGCGCATCGCCCAGCACGGCTGCGATCGCCGCCTCAACCTCGCTCTCGGCGACATGGAGCGAGCGGATCGCGTCCCATTCGCCCGCGTGTGTCTCGAACCAGGCCGACGCCGCCGCCGCGCGATCAGCGCGCACCGCCGCCAGTCGGGCGACATCCGCAGTCGCCCAGTGGTCGCCACCCTCGTTCCACGCATCGAGCGCCGCCAGCACGGGCGCAACCCGCGCCGCACCGCCGAGCGCGACAAACACCCAGCTGCCTTCCTTGCGCCGCTCCGCCAAACCGGCGTCGACGAGGATCTTGACGTGACGCGACACGCGCGGCTGGCTCTGCCCCAGCACCTGCGCGAGTTCGCCGACCGATAGCTCCATCGAGCGGAGCAATTGGAGAACGCGCAGCCGAGTCGCGTCGGCCAAGGCACGGAAGATGTCGAGCGCGAGCGTCATGTGGGTTCAACGTATAAAGATATCTTTATATCCCGTCAACGCCCGGCGCAGACCGAGCGCACTGCACGGCCGATGCTCGTTATGCGAGCAGCGCCGAGCGCGACCGGCGGATCGGTCGCCGAGCGACCGATCCCGTTCGACGTCAAGTCGGCGGCTTCGCCGTCGGCCCGCCGGCCAATTCGGACCCAACCCGAACCCAGCGCGTTGCCCCCGAAACCAATAACCTCAGGGACTCCCCATGCGCGCCGCCCTTCCTCTCCTAACCGCCGCCCTCGCGCTCGCCGCCTGCAGCCCCAAAGCGCGCAACGACACGGCGCAAGCCGCGGACAGCATCGCCGCCGATGCCAATGCGACGATGGCGAGCGCGACCCGGACGGTGGACGCCGCCACCGACCGCGCGATGGGCGCGGCGGAGGGCGGGACCGACAACGCCGCCGCCGCCTCACGCCAAGCCGCCGATCGCGCGGGCGCGTTCGCCGACAATGCGGGCGCGGAAGCCGACCAGGCGGGTGACAAGCTGTCTGCCGCCGCGAAGAAGGTCGGCCACGCCGCCAAGCGCACCGCCGCAAAGGCAAAGGATGCGACCGGCCGCGCGCTGGAAGACGCAGGCGACAAACTGCAACAATGAGGC
>CAXTTU010000422.1:0-2636 GCA_964247225.1 uncultured Sphingomonas sp.
ACATGCTTTCACGGCTATGGATTCGAGCCGCAAGGCAATGGTCATGGACGTGATGATTTCGCCAAATCTTTGATCGACGGCGCTGTCGCGCTGAAGGACCTTTAATACGTGCTCAAGATTGAAAACCTCCACGCCGAGATCGACGGCAAGCCGATCCTCAAGGGCCTGTCCCTCACCGTGAACGCGGGCGAGGTGCATGCGATCATGGGGCCGAACGGCGCGGGCAAGTCGACGCTCGGCTATGTGCTGGGCGGGCGGCCCGGCTATGAGGTGACCCGCGGTTCGGTGACGTTCGCTGGGAAGGACCTGCTCGCGCTCGACCCGCATGAGCGCGCGGCGGCGGGGCTGTTCCTCGGCTTTCAATACCCGGTCGAGATCCCCGGCGTCAGCAACGTCCAGTTCCTGCGCGAGGCGTTGAACGCGCAGCGCGGCGGGCGCGACGAGAAGCCGCTGTCGGGCGCGGAGTTCCTGCGGCTCGCCCGCGCGGAGGCGGCGAAGCTCGGCATGGACGCAGAGATGCTCAAGCGCCCGGTCAATGTCGGCTTTTCGGGCGGCGAGAAGAAGCGCAACGAGATGGTGCAGATGGGGGTGGTCGACCCCCGGCTCGCGATCCTCGACGAGACGGACAGCGGGCTCGACATCGACGCGCTCAGGATCGTGGGCGACGGCATCAACCGGATCATGCGCGCGCCGGACAAGGCGGTGCTGCTGATCACGCATTACCAGCGGCTGCTCGACTATGTGGAGCCCGACTTCGTCCACGTCCTCGCCGACGGGCGCATCACCCGCACCGGCGGCAAGGAGCTGGCGCACGAACTGGAGCGTGAAGGCTATGCCGGGATCGGGGCGGGGGTGGCGGCGTGATGGTTGCCCTGCTCCTGCAGGCGGCGGTACCCCAGCCCGCGCCGGCTCCCGTGCCGGACGAGGTGACGGTGATCGGCCACAAGCTGAAGAAATGGGCTGGCAAGGTGAGCACGACGTTCGGGATCACGACGTGCCGTACGACGCGATCGACCGGTGATCGCGAGATCGACGCGGTCGGGTGCACCGCGTTGCGGGCGTGCTGGCCGCAATACCTGCCGCGGTTCAAGGCTGCGGAGGACGGGCACCTCGCCGCGGACGAGCGCAAGCGCCTGACCGATGCTGCCACTGCCGATCTGCGACCGTGCCTGCTGACGCGCCGCGACGCGCTGATCGAAGAGCTTGCGGTCAAGCGTGCGGCAATGCGGGAGCGCCGGTCATGAGTCTGCTGGACTTGCCCTCGATGCGTGACGAGGCGTGGCGCTGGGCGGACCTCGGCGCGGTGTCGGCCGCAGCGGCGCTGGCCCCGGTGGCTGCGCCGGAGGCGGAGTTCCTGGACCTGCCGGGCGCGCGGCTGCTGTTCGTGGACGGGCTGCTCGACGAGGGGCACAGCGTGCTCGGACCGGTAGTGCTGGCGGAGATCGAGAGCGGCACGCACGCGCTCGGGCGACACGCGAAGGGCAGGGGCTGGGCGCTCAGGCTCGGCGCGGACGCGGTGGCTGACCCGGTGCAGGTCGTGCATGTCGCGACCGGTGGCGAGAACCACTTGCCCGCCGAGATCGTGCTCGCCGATGACGCGGTGGCGACGGTGGTCGAGACGTTCGTCGGTGCGGGCTGGGCGAACCGGGCGACGCGCATCACGCTCGGTCGCGCGGCGCGGTTGCAGCGTTATGCGCGGCTGTTGCAGGGCGGCGGCTTTACTTCCTTGCGCGAAGAGGCCGAACTTGGCGCGGGGGCGAGCCTGGTGTCGGTGTTCCTCGGCGCAGGGGGTGCCGGGTGCCGCATTGACGGTGCGGTGACGCTGGCGGGCGAGGGAGCGTATGCGGAGCTCGGTGGCGCGCTGCTGACCCGCGCGCAGCTCAAACAGGAATGCGCGGTCCGGGTGCGTCATGCCGCGCCGAACGGGCAATCGCATCAGCTGTGGCGCGCCGTCGCGGCGGACCGCTCGCAGGCGAGCCTGGCGGCGGCGGTAGAGGTCGCGCGCGGCGCGCAAAAGACCGATGGCGAGCAGAGTTTGCGCGGGTTGCTGCTCCAGCGCACCGCGACGGTGAACCTCAAACCCGAGCTGGAGATCTTCGCCGACGACGTGAAATGCGCCCATGGCGCGACGGTAGGCGAGCTCGACGCGCGCGCGCTGTTCTACATGGAGTCGCGCGGCATCCCGAAGCCGCGCGCGCAAGCGTTGCTGACCCGCGCGTTCGTCGCCGACGCGTTGGGGCGGATCGGGCAAGAGCAGGTGCGCGAGGCGTTCATCGCGGACGCGGATGCGTGGCTGGAGATGGCGTTATGACGGTGCTGACCGCCGAGCGCCCGCTCGACCTCGTGTCCGACTTTCCCGCCATCCCGCCCGGCTGGGCGTATCTCGACACCGCGGCGACGGCGCAGAAGCCCAAGCCGGTGATCAACGCGATCGCGCAAGGCTATGGCGAGACCTACGCCACCGTGCATCGCGGCGTGTACCAGCGCTCGGCTGACATGACGCTCGCCTATGAGGCGGCGCGGGCCAAGGTGGCGCGGTTCATCGGCGCGGGCTCGGCGAACGAGATCGTCTTCGTGCGCGGCGCGACGGAGGCGATCAACCTCGTCGCGCAATGCTGGGCGGCGGTGCAGCTGAA
>CAXTTU010000423.1:0-2625 GCA_964247225.1 uncultured Sphingomonas sp.
TCCGCCTCCATCAGCCCGCCGACATCGACCCGCACCCGCACCGAGATCGTGCCAGGCGGCAGCGCGTTGCGGCGCACGGCATAGCGGAGACCATTGGCGAGCGTGCCCGTACGCCAGGCGGGGTCGGGCGGGATATCGCTCCCCTTTGCCTGCCAAGAGGTCGTCGCGGCGGGGGCGGGCTGGTCGGTAGTCACTTGCGCTTGCGCGACGGAGGTGGTCGCAAGCAGCAGCGCGGCAAAGGCGGGGCGGAGCATCGGGCGAAACGCTCGCACGAACAATCCAACGCGTCCAGCTGTCGCGATGGTGGAAGGGGCTGGATTCGAACCAGCGTACGCTTGCACGGGCAGATTTACAGTCTGCTGCCTTTAACCACTCGGCCACCCTTCCACGGGCGTCGCCCTTCGGCGAAGCGCGCCCATGCCGAAGGCCCGCCGGACTGTCAACGCGAGAGGCTTGCGCGTGGGCGGCGGCGGGGCGTAGCGGCAGCGCCATGTCACGTCGCGGTCATCGTCCAAGCCAGGCCCCCGCGGGCCGCCCACGCTTCTGGGGGCGGCACGCCGTCACCGCCGCGCTCGCCAATCCCGAGCGCACCGTGCGCAAGATCATGGGAACGCGCGAGGCGCTGGCGGCGCTCGCCATCCCGCCGGTGATCCCCGTCACCTATGCCGATGTCGCGGACCTTGCGCGGCTGGTCCCCGCCGACGCGCCGCATCAGGGGCTGGTGGCGGAGGTGGACGCGCTGGAGGAGGTGTGGCTGGGCGACCTGCTCGAACAGGGCGCGGGCGATCGGCGACCGTTGCTGGTCCTCGATCAGGTGACCGATCCGCACAATGTCGGCGCGATCCTGCGCTCGGCGGCGGCGTTCGATGCGCTCGGCATCGTCACGCAGGACCGGCACGCGCCGCCCGAGTCCGGCGCGCTGGCGCGGGCGGCGTCGGGGGCGCTGGAGCTGGTGCCGTGGGTCCGCGTCGTCAACCTCGCCCGCGCGCTGGACGAGGTGGCGGAGGCGGGCTTCTGGCGCGTCGGGCTAGCGGGCGAGGCGACGCAGACACTGGCAGAGGCGATGGGGACGCAGCGGGTCGCGCTCGTGCTGGGGGCCGAGGGCGAGGGGATGCGCCAGAACACGACCGCGCATTGCGACGAACTCGCCCGCCTGCCGATCTCCGCGCGGGTGGAGAGCCTCAATGTCTCCAACGCGGCGGCAGTGGCCCTCTACGCGGTGGTGACGCGCCCGCTATAAGCTGCCCCCAAAGGCGTCGATCTTGCCGAGCGGGACGCCCCGCGCGCGCAGGATCGCATAGATCATCGAGACGTGAAAATAGACGTTGGTCGCCGCGAATGACGTCAGCCACTGGCCGAACGACATCGTCGGCGCCATTCCGGGCATCAGCTCGCGCGTATAGGGCAGGTCGTCACGCCCGGCGAACTGCTCCGGCGTCAATGTCGCGAGGAAAGCATCCGCCCGCGCCAGCGCATCGCGAAACCCTTGCAGGTCGAGGTCGGACGTGATCGCCGCCGGCTCGGGCACGTCCGCGACACGGGCGGGCCAGGCCGTGCCGAAATTGCACACGACCGTGATCTGAAAGCGCAGCGGGTGCATGTCATCGGTGAGCCGCCAGTCGAGGAACGCTTCCGCTCCGGCACCGGATGTGGCGACGTGCGCCTCCGCCTTCCCAAGCAGGTGAGCGGTGACGGCGATCTGCTTGCGGAACAGCTCGACGAAGGTGAACGCGGTGATCGGCACGGCCTAATCCTCCTCGGCAATAGTGACCCGCAGCCCGTCAAGCGCGTCCGTGAACGGGATCTGGCACGACAGGCGCGAGGTCTCGTCGCGGTCGCCGGTCGAGTCGAGCAGGTCGTCCTCGTCCACGTTCATCGGCGGCAGGTCGCCCGCAAAGGCGGGGTCGACATGGACGTGGCAGGTCGCGCAGGAGCAACAGCCGCCGCACAGCGCGAGCAGCTCGTCGATGCCGCCGTCGCGGATCACCTCCATGACGCTCAGCCCCGCCTCGCCGTCCAGCTCGCGTTCTTCCCCTTCGCGCGTCACGACGATAAGCTTGGGCATGCCAGTCTCCTTGAACATTGCGGAGCGCCATGCCGCCCCCGGCGCGCGTGATCAAGCATGGGGCTGAACGCGGAAGCCCTCCAAGCGGGTGTCGATGCGCTCGCGGCGTGCGAGCCCGCGTTCGCGGCGGCGCTGGCGCGGTGCGGCTATCCGGCCCCGCGCATCCGCGAGCGGGGCTACGCCACCCTGCTGCGGACGATTCTGGGCCAGCAGGTGAGCGTCCTCGCCGCCGACGCGGTGTGGCGCAAGCTCGCCGCGCTTGGCGACCCGGGCGCCCCCGCGACGATCGCCGCCGCCTCGCCCGAGGCGTTGCGCGCGGCGGGGTTCTCGCGGCAGAAAGCGGGCTATGCGCGGAGCCTCGCGGAGGAGGTGACGAGCGGGCGGCTCGACCTCCACGCGCTCCCCGCCGATGACGAGGAGGCGATCGCGGCGTTGGTGCGGGTCAAGGGCATTGGCCGCTGGTCGGCGGAAATATACCTGCTGTTCGCGGAGGGCCGCGCGGACATCTGGCCCGCGGGCGACCTCGCGGTGCAGATCGAGATCGGCCGCATCCTCGGCCA
>CAXTTU010000424.1:0-2620 GCA_964247225.1 uncultured Sphingomonas sp.
CGGCGTCGCCGAACACGGGCAGCGGCAGCTCCTGCGCGGCGGACTGAACGGTGACAGCGCGGGCGTACACCTCGATCTCGCCGGTCGCGAGGTTCGGGTTCACCGTGGCTTCGGAGCGGCGCTTGACGGTGCCGTCGATCGTCAGGACGGATTCGACCCGCACGGATTCAAGCGTCGGCAGCGCGGGCGAGTCCGCGTCCGCGACGATCTGCGTGGTGCCGTAATGGTCGCGCAGGTCGATGAACAGCACGCCGCCATGGTCGCGCTTGCGATGCACCCAGCCCGAGAGGCGGACGGTCTCGCCCGCATTGTCGGCATCGAGGGCGGCGCAGGTATGGGTGCGGTAGGCGTGCATGGCGATTAGTCTCGTGCGTGAACCCTCCCCGGCGAAGGCCGGGGCCCAGTGCCGCCAGTTGCCGCTGGGCCCCGGCCTTCGCCGGGGAGGGTGAAAGGGAGGCCAGCGCTTCCCCTCACCACCCCCGCTTTGTCAACCCGCACGGGCCCCGCTATGCGCCCCCCATGCACATCCACCCGCTCATCACCGACAGCGCCACGCTCCACAATCTCTGCACCCGGCTCGCCGTCGCCGACTTCGTCACCGTCGACACCGAGTTCATGCGCGAAAGCACCTTCTGGCCGCAGCTGTGCCTGATTCAGATTGCGGGCAACGACGAGGCCGCCGCGATCGACCCGCTCGCGCCGGGGCTCGACCTCGCGCCGCTGCTCGAGCTGATGGTCGACAATGAGGACGTTCTGAAGGTTTTCCACGCGGGCGGGCAGGACCTGGAGATCATCTACAACCTGACCGGCAAGACCCCGCACCCGCTGTTCGACACGCAGGTTGCGGCGATGGCGCTGGGGCAAGGCGACCAGATCGGCTATTCCAACCTCGTCGACTCCTGGCTGGGCGTGTCGATCGACAAGGGCGCGCGGTTCACCGACTGGGCGCGGCGACCGCTCGACGACCGGCAGATCGAATATGCGATCGGCGACGTCACCCACCTCGCCGCGATCTTCCCCAAGATGTTGGCCAAGCTCAAGAAGACCGGGCGCGGTGCGTGGCTCGATCAGGAGATGGAGCGGCTCGCCGACCCCGCCAATTACGCCAACGACCCCGACCAGGCATGGCACCGCATTCGCTCGCCGAGCCGCAGGCCCGAGGTGCTTGGGCGTCTTAAGGCGCTCGCCCGCTGGCGCGAGCTGGAGGCGCAGGGCAAGGACCTGCCGCGCGGGCGCATCGTCAAGGACGAGACGCTGGCCGATCTCGCGGGCCACGCACCCCGGCGTCAGGCGGACCTCGCCAAGGTGCGCGGGCTGTCGGCGGGTTGGGCCACGAACGACATCGGCGCGCGGCTGATGGCGGCGCTGGAAGCCGCCGAGCCGATGGGCGCGGACGAGCTCCCCGCGCGCGACGACCGCAAGCCGGGGCTGGGCAAGGACGGCGCGCTGGTGGCGGACCTGCTCAAGCTGTTGCTCAAGATCAAGGCGCGCGACTTGGACGTCGCGCCGAGGTTGCTGGCGCGCGGCGACGAGCTGGACGCGCTGGCGGCGGGGACGCGGGACGGGCTGGCGATGCTGGAGGGCTGGCGCTTCGACCAGTTCGGGCGGGACGCGCTGGACTTGGTGGAAGGGCGGCTGGGGTTTGCGGTGAAGGGGGGTAAACTGAAGATGACTAGGACGGAGGCTACTTAGGCGCAGTAGGAAGGTTACGACATAAACGTGGGGCACCGATGATAACACTTACTCTCCTCTCGCTATTGGCGGCTACTGCTCCTGGTGGCTTCCGTGAGCGTCCAATCGACGCAGCAGATCTACTTACCGCCAGGCAAACCATTGAGCAGTGTTATAAGTCGATTGTCCCCAGTACCGAGAAGTACGTCGTCGCCACATGCAAAAGTAGCTGGCACGGTATCACATACACGCTGGATCAGCGTTGGGTATTTGAGTTACAGCTACCTTCTGATACGACGGATGCTCACTGGAGCATTATGTGTCATGAGGACAAAGTCGAGAGTCTCCAGATTTGCTCGCTTATCTATGGGCAGAACGGCAGCTACTTTAGCGTGATCAACGGACCATGGAGAGATCGCGTTTTCTGGGGTAAGGACGGCTACCCGGGCACGGGCCGGGTGATGAAGTTCGGGGATGAGAAACCTATCCATATTCCTGCTGGCCGCGAGTTAGATCGTGAAACAAGCACGGCTATTCTCGAGATGATGCGCTTAGAGCCAAACGCCACATTCCGCTGGTATACATGGCCTGAAAAGCTCCCTGCCGACATCGAAATCAATTTGGCGAAGTTCGAAGATATTAACGCCCTTTTCCACGCGGCGGCACTTGCCTACAGAAGTCGATAACGTGCTACCATTTGCCGCTTAGCCGGTAAGAGCCGCCCGCCGTCCCAACGCCCCCGCAAGCGCTGCATGCCGCCGCTCCACCGTCTCCCCGTACAGCGCCCGGTCCTCCGCTGCGAGGTGGAGCGTTACCGTCGTCGCGTCCGCGCTCAGGCGGGAGCGTTGCAGCGGGCTGGCTAGCCCGCCGCTGAGCCGCTGCCCTAAGCGAATGGCTAGGCCCCAGGCGGTCGCTCGGTCGATGCGCTCCTTGGCCAGCAGGCGCGGGA
>CAXTTU010000425.1:0-2617 GCA_964247225.1 uncultured Sphingomonas sp.
GTTCACAGTAGGACGCATCCTGGCGGGCGGCATGGGACGGCTACGTCAACAGGAGCGATGGATGATCGGGCGGCAGCTCGCGCATCGGTTGCGACCCAAGTTCGGGATCAAAGGGCTGCTGCTCCGGTGGCGCTCGCCGGCCGGGTCGGACGGTCGTTAATCATTGGCCTCGGCGTGCCGCTCCGGTAGGTCCTCCGGCGGTGCGCCCTCGCGGCGCAAGCTCGACCATGGTGAAAGCGCGTTTCAGTTAATGTCGTTCCGTAAATCGCTTTCCTGGCTAAGCGCCGCGCAGGTCATATCTCTGGCGCTCCAGTTCGCCTCGTCTGTGGTTTTCGCCCGTTATCTGACCCCGCACGAGATGGGCATCTTCGCCGTCGCGGTCGCGCTGGTCGGCGTGCTGTCCATCCTTCAGCAGCTCAGCCTGCCGGCGCTGATCGTGCGCGAGGAGAACCTGACGGAGGAGTTCACCAGCACGGCCTTCACCATCAACGCAGCCGTGACCGCCCTGTTGTCGCTCGCCATTGCGGGCGCGAGCTTTGTCGGGGCTGCCGCAATGCGCGATGCTGGGGTGCGTGACGTTCTGCTGGTGCTGGCGGTGACGCCGCTGTTCGGCATATTCTCCTTCTTGCCGACCGCGCGGCTCGAGCGCGAGGGGCGCTTCAAGGCGATCGCGCTGATCGGCGCCTGCTCCTCTATCGCCAATGCGGCGGTGGGCGTGGGCATGGTGGTCGCCGGGCAAAGCTATATGAGCATCGCCTATGCCCAGGTGGTGAGCTCGGGCGTATACGCCGTGCTGGCCATCATCGCGGGCCGACGGCACGCCCGGTTCAGGTTCGGGCTTCGTTCCTGGCGGCGCATCGTCGCGTTCAGCGCCCAGATGCTCGCCATCACGGGCATTCACGGCGCTGGGCAGCGCTTGACCGAATTGCTGATGGGGCGGCTGCTGGGGTTGGGGACGCTCGGCCTGTACAACCGGTCGAGCGGGCTCAACAACCTGATCTGGTCGAACGTCACCGCCATCGTGTCGCGCGTCCTGTTCGTCGACTTTTCGGAGCTGCACCGTCAGGGCGTGCCCTTGCGCGATCGCTATCTGCAAACGGTGGCGACCATGACCGCGGCGCTCTGGCCGGCCTTTGCGGGATTGGCGGTGATCGCCAAGCCGTTCATCGCCTATGTCTATGGCGAGAAGTGGGTCGCCGCGGCCGGCCCGCTCGCCTTTCTGGCGCTCGCCTCGATCCTGTACACGTCGGCTACGATGACCTGGGAGCTGTTCACCGCGACCGGCCGGTTGCGCGACCAGACCAGGGTTGAGACGATCCGAGTAGTGATCGGCACCGCGGCCTTCGCGCTCGGCTGCATGGTCAGCATGGAGGTCGCGGCCGCCACCCGCGTCCTCGACGCTGTCGTCGCCCTGTTCATCTACCGCCCCTATCTGAACGAGATGACGCAGACCTCGTCGCGCGACTTCCGCCCGATTTACGTCCAAAGCGGCATCGTCACGCTGCTCGCGATCGCACCGGCGGGCGCGCTCATCGGGGTGAGCGGAGCGACGCTGCCCTCGGTCCCCGCGCTGCTTACCGCCATCCTGCTCGGCATGGCGCTGTGGGCGGGCGGGCTGTTCGCGATGAAGCACCCCTTGGCCGACGAGATCAAACGGATGGCAGCGCGACTGCCGCAGCGTCGAAGGCGGAGCCCGTCGTGATCCTGCTCAGGGTTGACTGGCTTGCATCGGAAACTTCGAGCGGTTGGACGGGCTGCGACGATGGGCAGCCGGGTGAATGTCACAAGGTAAGCACGCCGTTCACCCTCTTTCAGGTAACACCGTGCTCAAAGTCAATCCGGCCCCGAGCGAACGACGCCCATACGAATCGGAACGAGTTTGGTTGGAAGCGAGATAGCGGGTGTTCGGCCTTCAGCCGGCCCGATAAACTATCTGGGTGTGGGCTAACTTATGGGTCTATCGACTGCCGGACGGCCGCAAATCGGATTGGGATGTAAATGGACGAGCAACTAGGCAATAACGATGTGCCTCCCGATGCGGCCGGCAGGTACGGAGCGAGCGTGAGCCCGCGTTACGCCGTTATCTTCAGGACTCATTTCTGGGACGAGTTCGCCGCTCGGCAATTTCAGCGGCTCCGAAGTCGAGTGCAGTCGGGCGACATATTTGTTTTGGTTGATGAAACACGCGGACATGTCGCTGTCGCGCCCGACGCCCTCGTGTTCAGGCTGACCGATGGGGAGATCATCGATGCGGGCTTCGTCGCGGCTGGCGAAGGTAGTATCCAGTGGTTCAGTGGGGACGTTCCGCTGTACATGTTCCACGCCGCTCACCCCCACTATGATTATTATTTACAGCTAGAGTATGACGCTAACATACATCTCGATGTAGACGTTTTGATTGCTAAGATAGCCAAGGATCATGCGGACATCGTAGCGCTGACCAAAGGTGAAGCGACATCTGAATGGTTCTGGTTGCCGACCTGCCTTGACGCTTACGGGGCGAACGAAGTTCGGCATCAACTCATCTGCGTTAGCGTGTTCTCGAACAAGGCGTTGCGTACCTTGGGTGAAGCTAGGCTAAAACAGGCCGCAGATTACAAGTCGGGCGCCCTCAAGG
>CAXTTU010000426.1:0-2614 GCA_964247225.1 uncultured Sphingomonas sp.
TCGGCGATGGCCGGTGGTCGATCAAGGGGACCAAGATCTACATCAGCTATGGCGACCACGACCTTGCGCCCAATATCGTCCACCTCGTCCTCGCGAGGACCCCGAACGCACCGCCCGGGACGCGCGGGATCAGCCTGTTCCTCGTCCCCAAATACCGGCTCGACGCCGAGGGCAACCCGGGCGAGTTCAACGACGTGCGCGTGGTATCGATCGAGCACAAGCTCGGGCTGCACGCCTCCCCCACCTGCGTGCTGTCGTTCGGCGACCACGACGACTGTATCGGCGAGCTGATCGGCGCGGAGGGCGGGGGCATGCGCGGCATGTTCACGATGATGAACAACGCCCGGCTCAATGTCGGGCTGCAAGGCGTCCAGGTCGCGGAGGCGGCGACGCAGGCCGCGGTCGCCTATGCGCTGGAGCGGGTGCAAAGCGCGCGCGTCGGTGGCCCGCACAAGGACCCGGTGCGCATCGTCGAGCACCCGGACGTGCGGCGGATGCTGCTCCGCATGAAGGCGCAGACGCAAGCAGCGCGCGCGCTGGTCTATTACGCTTCGGGGCAGGTCGACCGCGCGGGGATGGGCGATGCCGCCGCCAAGGGTCGGCTGGAGATCCTCACCCCGCTCGCCAAGGCGCATGGGACGGATATCGGCTGCGAGGTCGCGAGCCTCGGCATCCAGGTGCATGGCGGGATGGGCTATGTGGAGGAGACGGGCGCGGCCCGGTTCCTGCGCGATGCGCGCATCCTGCCGATCTATGAGGGCACCAACGGCATCCAGGCGGCGGACCTTGTCGGGCGCAAGCTGGGACTCGACAATGGCGGCGTGTTCGCCTCGCTGATCCGCGACATGGCCGACGATGCCGAGCACATGGACCTCAAGGCGCTGGTCGAGACATGCGACACGATCGGTCGCGGGCTCGCGACCGCCGAGCATGACGACCGGCTGGCCGCGAGCTACCCGTTCCTGACCATGCTCTCGGTCGCGGTGTGCGGCTGGCTGCTCGAACGCCAGGCGCGCGCGGCGAGCGACGATGCGTTCGGGCGCGCGAAGAAGACGGTGGCGCGCTTCTACCTCGACCAGATCGTCCCCGAAGCGCTTGGCCTGCGCGCCGCCGCCACCGCCAGCGCCGACGTGCTCTACGCGCTGGAGCCGGAAGAGCTCGCCGCGTGACGTTCGACTGGGACGCCTATGCGACGCGCATCCGCATCCCCGCGCGCCCGACGCTCGACGCGGCGGGGCTGGCGGTGCTGCAGCGGCATCACCGGCTCGCGATCCCGTTCGAGAATCTCGACGTGAAGCTCGGCCGCGCGGTCGCGATCGACAGCGCTTCGGTGTTCGCCAAGCTGGTGACCGCCCGGCGCGGCGGCTATTGCTTCGAGCATAACCGGCTGTTCGGCGACGCGCTGACCGCGCTCGGGTTCGAGGCGCGCCCGCTGCTCGCGCGCGTGTGGCTGGGCGCGACCGAGCTGCCGCCGCTCAACCATGCGATCAGCCTCGTCACGATTGACGGCGCGGAGTGGCTCGCGGACGCCGGGTTCGGGGGCAGCTACTCGCCGCCGATGCCGCTGGTCGACGGCGCGGAGGCGGACGCCCCCGACGGCGCGCGGTTCCGCCTGCGACAGGACGCCGAGCGCGGGTGGATGCTGGAACGCAACGGCGACCCGGGCACCACCGACGGGCGCGGCGCGGGCGAGGGCTGGCAGCCGCAATACAGCTTCACGACCGCGCCCGTGACCGACAATGATCTCGCGGCCGGCAATCGCTGGGCGTGCGCCTCGCCCGAAAGCCGCTTTACCCGGCTCTGCGTCGCGAGCATCGTCCTGCCGCGCGGGTTCGCCAGCCTCACCGACCGCCAATACCGCCGCCGCGTGGGCTCGGAGACGAGCGAAGGCGAGATCACCGACTCGCGCGTGTACCGGATGCGGCTCAGCCTGATGTTCGGCATCGACCTGACGCGCGACGAGGTGGCGGCGCTGGGGCTGTTCGCCTAGCGCGCCGGGTGCAGGCTGGCGGAGAAGATATGCCAGCCATGCTCCGCCGGGGGCGCGTCGATGCCGTCATTCACCCGCCGAAGGACATAGCTTCCCGCGAAATGCTGGCGCGCGCCGTTCTTGAGCGTGGCGTAGACCTGCACCGGAACGGTGATGAACACCGATCCCGCCGCGCCCTCCTCGTCCCCCGGGGCACCCGCCGTCACCCGCGTGTGCGCGGTGCGGGCATAGCCGTTGACGAACACGGGGTAAGGCTGCGGCGCCCCGCCGTTCCAGAGTGCATAGGCGGCGCGGTAGTCGCCTCGGTCGATCTCGGCATAATAGCGCACGACCACCGCGCGCGCGGCGGCGGGCGAACGGTCGATCGCTTGCGCGGCCAGCGGCGATGCCAATAACGCCGCGCCCAGTGCCCATGCCCTCATGCCCGCTCCTCCAGCAAGTCGCCCGGGGTCAGCCCGAGCAGGTCGATCTGGTCGCGGATGCGCGGCCAGGTCTGGCGCACGAAGCGGTCGCGCTCGCTCGACCGCAGCCGCTCGGCCGCGCCGGGCAGGACGAACATGCCCACGCCGCGGCGCACCTCCACATAGCCCTCATCTTGGAAGCTCTGATACGCCTTGGCGACGG
>CAXTTU010000427.1:0-2613 GCA_964247225.1 uncultured Sphingomonas sp.
CGCCGTTCCGCTCGTTCGGGCGGCTGTCGACGCCGGGCGAGTACCGGATCAGCGTCACCAAACCCGCCTTGTTCGCCGACTACCTGGCCGATCAGCTCACCCTGCTGATCGAGGATTACGACGTCGAAGTGCAGGCCGCGCCGGGGCGGCAGGAGATCCCCTTCCCTTACGTCCTCGATCCCGGTCACGCGCTCAGCCTTGACGAGGTCTCCGCCGCCGAACTCGCCCGCTTTTTCCCCGCGACCGAACTCGCGCATATCGGTGACGAGATCGCAGACGGCTTGTGGCTGTCGGTAGATGGCACCCGCCCGTTGGCGCTGTTCGACGGGCTGCGCACCGATTTCAGCCTCGCACGGTTACGCCACTATACCGGCACCCCGCCCGAGCATTGCCAGCGCTATGTCCTGTTCACCAACTACCACCGTTATGTCGATGAGTTCGTCCGCTGGGCGGCGAAGCAGCTCGGGCCGGACAGCCGCTACACCGCGCTATCGGGCGCAGGCGGCGTGGTGATTGAGGACGGGGCGGAGGTCGAGAAGCTGGTCACCGACGCGGCCTGGCGACGGCACCAGATGCCGGCCTATCACCTTGTCGCCCCCGACCGGAGCGGCATCACGCTGGTCAACATCGGCGTCGGTCCGTCCAACGCCAAGACGATCTGCGATCACCTCGCGGTGATGCGGCCGGAGGCGTGGTTGATGATCGGGCATTGCGGCGGCCTGCGCCCGTCGCAGCGGATCGGCGATTACGTCCTCGCGCATGCCTACCTGCGCGACGACCATGTCCTCGACGACGTGCTCCCGCCCGAAATCCCCGTGCCCGCCATCGCGGAAGTGCAGCAGGCGCTCGCCCGCGCCGCCGAGAGCATCTCCGGCCAGTCGGGCGAGGAACTCAAGCGGCGGCTGCGCACCGGCACGATCGTCACCACCGACGACCGCAACTGGGAGCTGCGCTATTCGCAATCGGCGCTGCGTTTCTCGCTCAGCCGCGCGGTGGCGATCGACATGGAGTCGGCGACCATCGCCGCGCAGGGCTATCGCTTCCGCGTGCCCTACGGGACGTTGCTCTGCGTGTCGGACAAGCCGCTCCACGGCGAGTTAAAGCTGCCGGGCCAGGCCAACCGCTTCTACGAGCGCGCGATCAGCGAGCATATGCGGATCGGCATCGAGACGTGCGAGGAACTGCGCCGCGAAGGCCCCAAGCTGCATAGCCGCAAGCTGCGCGCGTTCGACGAGCCGCCGTTTCGCTGAGCGGTCGCGAGGCAGGTGAAGTCACCTGCCGGCTCGGCGAGCGCTCCAACAGAAAGCCGCGCGGCAACCATCATCGGGGGAGTCGCGTTGCGCTCTCATCCCTCAACGGAGCCGTTCATGGCCGACGAACCCGAAACGCCCGAAACCAAGCCCGCCCCGCGCCGCCGCGCGCCACGCAAGGCAGCGGACACGCCCGCCCCGCGCAAGACGCCCGCGCGTCGCAAGCCCGCCGCGAAGAGTGCGGTCGAGAAGGTAGAGGACGCCGCCGCCGACGCGGTGCGTGCGCCCGTCGCCGCGGTCACCGAAACCGCCAAGAAGGCGGTGAAGGCGGTGAAGCCGCGCTCCACCAACCGTGCCACCCCGCGCACGCAGGCCAAGAAGGGCAAGACCGCGACCGAGGGCCGCGCGGCGGAGGCCGTCAGGAAGGTCGGCGGCGGCTGGGGTGCGGCGGCGATCGCGGGCGGGCTCGGCGCGGCGGCGACGATGGCGCTGCTCTCCTTGCGCGGCAGCACACCCAAGAAAAAAGGAACAAGCCCGATGACCGACCAAGCGCACCAGCCCGACGGCACCGACAGCAGCGCCTCGTTCGCGGCCGGCATCGCCGACGAGAACACCGTTCCAGGCCAGACGCCCTCCCCCGTCGCCGAGACGGGCAGCGCGCATCAGCCTGATGGCACCGACTCGACCGCCTCGTTCGAAGCAGGCATCGCGGACGAGAACACTATTCCGGCTTAGGCGACTTGTCCGGCTAAAAACGCCGCCATCGCTTCGCCCAACTCCGGCTTGACCACCGCGCTCATGTGGCCACCCGGCACCTCGACATAGCGCGCGCGGGGGAGCGCGTCGGCGAGCGCGGGGGCGGAGCCGTTGTCCTGGTCCTCCGCCCCGCACACCACCAGCGCGGGCAGGTCGAACCGCTCAATCTCGGCCAGCGGCGTCGACACGAACGTCTCGATGATGCCGAGCAGCGCGACCGGGTCGCCGCGCGTCGTTTTTAGGAACGCCTCGGCCAACCATTCGGGGGTGCCGCGCGGATGCTTGCCGAGATTGGTCAGGATATGCCGGAAATGCCCGGCCCTGCGCCCGGTGTCGGTGAGCCCCTCAAGCCCCATTCCGGCGAATACCACCCTCCCCGGCCGCGCGCCCGTCGCGAGCAGACGCGACAGCGTCCGCGCGCCGAGCGAATAGCCGCCGAGATCGTAGTCGTTGAGCCCCAACGCCGCGATCAGCACCCGCGCGTCGCTTTCCAGCACATCGGGCGGGTAGAAACGCGCGTCGTGCGGCTTGTCGCTTTCCCCATGCGCGCGAAGGTCGGGCATGATCACCCGCCGCCCGCGCGCGGCGATCGCGGCGGCGTGGCCGT
>CAXTTU010000428.1:0-2582 GCA_964247225.1 uncultured Sphingomonas sp.
CGGCGCGGGCGAGTCGTCGGACGGGTCGCCCGCGTCCTCCTCGTCGTCGCCTACGCTCTCGACCTCGTCGGCATCGTCCTCATCGTCGCCGTGATAGTCGGTCGCGTCCTCGTCGCCGTCATGCTGGGCACGAAGCCGCTCCTCCTCGGCGGCGTGCTCGGCCTCCTCGCGGAGCAGCGCCTCGCGGTCCTCCTTGGGGATCTGGTAATAGTCCGGGTGGATCTCGCTGAACGCGAGGAAGCCGTGGCGGTTGCCGCCATAGTCGATGAACGCCGCCTGCAACGACGGCTCGACCCGGGTTACCTTGGCGAGATAGATATTGCCCTTGAGCTGCTTGCGCTCGGCGGACTCGAAATCGAATTCCTCGATCCGGTTATTCTGGACAACCGCGACCCGGGTCTCCTCCCGGTGGCGAGCGTCGATCAACATACGCGTGGTCATGGATAAGTCTCCGCGCGCCTCCGCCGCCGCCGGGCGGCGCGGGGGCGCGATGGGCCGGCGGCGCGCTCGATGGGCGTCGCCGGCGATAGGTGGATGCCTTCGCTTCCGCCGCATGCCGGGGCGCAGCGCCCGCGGACAGGCCCGTCGCGACGCCGCCGGCATGGGCCGGGCGGGTCTCGGACGGGCGGGGATGCGGCATGGAAGCGTCAACCTGAAACCGCCCGGCGAGGTACGCGGAGGGCGGGGAGCGACCGGACCCGGGGCGCGCTGAAGGCGCGGCCCCGCCGGTTCGGATCGCCGGTAGCACCCCCTCGCGGCCAGTTCAACCGGGAGCGGCGACCGGCAATGCGTTGCCGGTCGGCGGCGCGAATGTGCCGAACGCGGCATTAACCGCGCCCGGCAATCGGGGGGTCAGCTGCGCCGGTCTAATCCTTTCGGACGACGAGCAAGGGTTTGGTAGGCGTATGTTTCCCTGGACGAAGATGGCAACGGCGCGGCATGGGCGAGGGGTGTTCGGACTCCTCGCGACGGTGGCGGCGCTGGCGACCGGTGGGCCCGCGGCGGCTGCAACGGTCACCGACATCGCGATCGGCACGGAAACGGTGACGCTCCATTTCGACGCGGCGGTGACGGGCGCGACCGCTGCGTTGCTCGCCGGGCCAGACCGGATCGCGGTGGACGTGATGGGGCTGGAGCCGGGCGGCAGCCTCGCCGCGGGCGGAATGGTGAAGCGGGTGCGTGAGCGCGCCGGCCCCGACGCGACGCGGGTCGAGTTCACGCTTGCGCGGCCCGAAACGGTGGTGGGCGCGCATTTCGACCGGGACGGGCGCGCGTTGACGCTGTCGCTGCGCCCGGTCGATCGTGCCGGGTTCGCCGCCGCCGCGAAGGGGGCGCCGCTCGACTTCTTCCCTTTCTCGTTCGGGAGCCATGCCGCGCCCGCGAGCCGCGTCAAGGCGGTGCTGCCGATCCCGCCGCGCGGCGAGCAGGTGGCACTGCCCAAGGTGCGCGGCGACGCCAAGCGCCCGCTGGTGGTGATCGACGCAGGCCATGGCGGGTTCGACCCCGGCGCGATCGCGGCCGATACGGGGCTGCGCGAAAAGGATGTGACGCTGAAGATCGCCAAGGCGATCCGCGACGACCTGCTGAAATCGGGCCGGGTGCGCGTCGCGCTGACCCGCGACGACGACCGCTACCTCGTGCTGCGCGAACGGTTCGGCATCGCAAGGCGGCTCCATGCGGACCTGTTCATCTCCATCCATTGCGACAGCGTCGGCGCGGGCGAAGCGTCGGGCGCGTCGGTCTATACGCTGTCGGAGGTCGCGTCGGACAAGGAAGCCGCGCGGCTGGCGGCGCGCGAGAACAAGGCGGACGTGATCTCGGGCGTCAACCTTGGCGGCGAGAGCGCGGACGTGTCCTCGATCCTGATCGACCTGACGCAGCGCGAGACGATGAACAATTCCGCCGAGTTCGCACGGCTGCTCGGCCGCGAGGCGGAGCCGCTGGTGCCGGAAAAGCCCAACTTCCACCGCATGGCGTCGTTGATGGTGCTCAAAGCCCCCGACATGCCCTCCATCCTGTTCGAGACGGGCTATATCTCCAACCCGAAGGACGCGGCGTTCCTCAACAGCGAGGAGGGCGAGGGCCGCATCGCCGAGGCAATCCGCAAGGCGGTGGAGATCCACTTCGCCCGGCGGCTGGCGGCGCGGTGAGGCGGGACGCGGCGGGTCTTTCGGAGCGCGCGGCGGGCTGCTAGACCGCCAAGCCTGTCATGGCGTCCCGCGTTCCTTCCCGCTTTTCCTTTCACCTCCGTAGCGATCTGGCGGGCATCCGCGCGTTCCTCGCGCGCGCGCTCGGGCGTTGGTGGGGGAAGGCGATCCTCGCGCTGCTGCTGCTCGGCGTCGTCGGCTATCTGGTGCTGTACCTCACCATCATCCGCCAGCTGCCGTCGGTGGATGCGCTGCGGACGTACGAGCCGCCGCTCCCCACCAACGTACGCGGCGACGATGGCACGCCCGTATATTCCTATGCGCGCGAGCGGCGGGTGGAGCTGTCCTATGCCGAATATCCCAAGCTGCTCGTCGGCGCCTTCCTGTCGGCGGAGGACAAGAGCTTCTTCGAGCATCACGGCGTCGACTATACCG
>CAXTTU010000429.1:0-2570 GCA_964247225.1 uncultured Sphingomonas sp.
CGCGAGGGGCTGGCCGTGTGGAGCGCGGCGGATGGCGCAGTTGCGCGCCGGCGTGGTGGCGCTTGGCAGGTGGGGGTGTTGAGCGGGCGCGCGGTGGTGATCGGCGGGGTGGACGTGGTCGGGGCGCAGCGGCCCGCGATCGCCGATCCGGGCGGCGGCAGCGTCGTGGACGCGGAGGCGCGCGCGGCGGTGGCCGCAATGCTCGCGGCGATGCGCGCGCATGGTCTTATCGCGGATTAGTAACTTGCCGCCCGCTCCCGACATTTACTATTAGTTTCACGGCTCGTCGTGTCCTTTGTGCAACACAACCTGAGATTCGCCGTCTTGCGGCGGAACGGAGCTTTGGCTAGGGGGTTCGGGCTGTCCTTCGTGACAAACAAGAAAGGGGTTACCATGCGGAAGCTCGCCGTAGTACTGGCGCTTTCCTCCACTGCTCTCGCTTCACCAGCGCTCGCCCGCGACAAGTCGTTTTACGTGGGCGCGGACGCCGGTGCGATGATCATCGAGGACATCCATTACGACATTGGCACGGCGCGTAATGCGGCGGTGGTCGATCACAGATACGGGTACGACGCCGACGGCAACATCGGCTATGACTTCGGCGCGTTCCGCGTCGAGGCCGAGGTCGGCTACAAGAGCGCGCGGGTCGACGGCTATCGCAGCTCGGTCGCAACCCCGACCTTCACGTCGACGGGTGCCGGCGCGTTCGCGCCCGCGGGCACGTTCAACTATGCCGGTGGCCGCACCAGCGCGCTGAGCTTCATGGTCAACGGCCTGCTCGACTTCGGCAACGATGACGAGATCCAGGGCTTTGTCGGCGGCGGTGTCGGTGTCGCTCGCGTCAAGGAGCGCGTCGGCCTCAACACCTATGGCAACTTCCTGAACGACTCGGACACCCGGTTCGCCTATCAGGGCATCGCCGGTGTGCGCGCGCCGCTCGGGCCGCATATCGACGTGTCGGTCAAGTACCGCTTCTTCGACGTCGATCGCGTCCGGCTGGTGAGCTCGGCGAACACCACCGACCGTGGTCGCTTCCGTTCGCACAGCCTGCTCGGCGGGATCGCGTACAACTTCGGCGAGCCGCCCGCGCCGCCGCCCCCGCCGCCGCCTCCTCCGCCCCCGCCGCCTCCGCCCGAGACTCCGCCGCCGCCTCCCCCGGCGCAGGTGTGTGCTCCCGGTCCGTTCATCGTGTTCTTCGAGTGGAACAAGTCGGATGTCACGCCCGAAGCGGCGTCGATCCTCGACAACGCCGTCTCGCAATATGCGAATTGCGGCAATGCGCAGGTCATGCTGGCGGGCTTCACCGACACGTCGGGTACGCCGCGCTACAACCTGGCACTGGGTCAGCGTCGCGCCGACGCGGTCCGCGCCTACATGGCGGGCCATGGCATCCCCGACGGTGTCATCTCGACGCAGAGCTTTGGCGAGGACCCGAGCCATCTGCGCGTGCAGACCGCCGATGGTGTCCGCGAGGTGCAGAACCGCCGCGTGGAGATCATGTACGGTCCGGGCGCCGGTGCCGGCGCGGCCCCCTCGGGTGCCGCTCCGCAGTAACGCCCACCCGCGTTCGTGGAACTACGAAGGGGAGGTCAGCTTCGGCTGGCCTCCCTTTTCGTTTGTGGGTGGACGAGCCGCGCCGCCTGGCCACGCCGTCGCGGGCGGCTGGCATTCGTGACGGCGCGCGCTATGACGTTTCCGCGTCAGGGGCGGCTAAGGTAGTGCAATGCGTATCGCGATGATCGGATCGGGCTATGTCGGCCTGGTCTCGGGGGCGTGCTTTTCCGATTTCGGGCATCAGGTGGTCTGCGTCGACAAGGATGCGGGCAAGATCGGCGCGCTGCACGCCGGGCGGATGCCGATCTACGAGCCGGGGCTCGAGCAGCTCGTCGCGGCCAATGTCGCGGCCGGGCGGTTGTCGTTTACCGAGGACCTCCCCGCCGCGGTCGCGGGCGCGGACGCGGTGTTCATCGCGGTCGGCACCCCGTCGCGGCGCGGCGACGGCCATGCGGACCTGTCCTATGTCTTCGCCGCGACCGAAGAGATCGCGCGCGCGGCGACGGGGCCGCTGGTGGTCGTGACCAAGTCCACCGTTCCCGTCGGCACCGGCGACCGGGTTGAGACGCTGTTGCGCGAGACTCGCCCCGAGGTCACGTTCGCGGTCGTCTCCAACCCCGAGTTCCTGCGCGAGGGCGCAGCGATCGGCGACTTCAAACGCCCCGACCGTATCGTCATCGGCACCGACGACGCGCGCGCGCAAGCGGTGATGCGCGAGGTATACCGCCCGCTCTACCTCGGCGAGAGCCCGATCCTGTTCACCGGCCGCCGCACCGCCGAGCTGACGAAGTACGCCGCCAACGCCTTCCTCGCGACCAAGATCACCTTTATCAACGAGATCGCCGACCTGTGCGAGGCGGTCGGCGCGGACGTCAAGGATGTGAGTCGCGGCATCGGGCTCGACAACCGCATCGGCAGGAAGTTCCTCCATGCCGGGCCGGGCTATGGCGGGTCATGCTTTCCCAAGGACACGCTGGCGCTGCTCAAGACCGCGGAGGATGCGGGCGCGCCGGTGC
>CAXTTU010000430.1:0-874 GCA_964247225.1 uncultured Sphingomonas sp.
GGCCGTGCTGGGGTGAGTAAAGGGGCGGGAGAACGGGCGACCGGCGGCTCGATCAAGCTGGTGGGGCTGACCAAGGTCTACGGATCGGAAACCGTCGTCGATTGCTTCGAGGCCGAGGTCGGGGACGGCGAGTTCTTTTCGATGCTGGGGCCCTCGGGCTCCGGTAAGACCACGACCCTGATGATGGTCGCGGGCTTCGCCGGCATCGACGCCGGGCAGCTTGTCGTCAATGGGCGCGATCTCTCATCCGTGCCGCCGGAGCGGCGCGGCTTCGGGATGGTGTTCCAGAACTACGCGATCTTTCCCCACCTCAACGTGTTCGAGAACGTCGCCTTCCCGCTTCGCGCGCGTGGCACGAAGCGAGCCGACGTGCAGGAACGGGTCACCTGGGCGCTTGATCTCGTCCGGCTCGGCGGTTTCGCCGACCGGTACGCGCGCCAGCTCTCCGGCGGACAGCAGCAACGGGTCGCGATCGCGCGGGCGATCGTGTTTCACCCAAGGATCGTCCTGATGGACGAGCCGCTCGGCGCCCTCGACAAGAACCTGCGTTACGAGATGCAGGTCGAGATCAAGGAGATCCAGCAACGGCTCGGGATGACGGTCCTGTATGTCACCCATGACCAGGAAGAGGCGATGAACCTCTCCGACCGTATGGCGATCATGAGCCGCGGCCGGGTCGAGCAGATCGGGACGCCGAGCGCCGTGTACGAGCAGCCGGCGAACGCCTTTGTCGCCCGCTTCCTTGGCGAGGCCAACCTCCTTCCGGGCGTGGTGAGGGAGCGGCAGGCGACGGAGACGCTGTTCCAGCCAGCGGGAAGCGAACGCCTGCTTCGTGTCGCCGGCCAGTGCGTGCCCGGTTCCGGCGAGCGCGGAC
>CAXTTU010000430.1:884-1199 GCA_964247225.1 uncultured Sphingomonas sp.
GCTCTTTGTCCGGCCCGAGCGGCTACGCGTCTCGCCCGGTGCGAACTACTTGACGCCTTGCGACAACATCTTGCGCGGCCGGGTGCGGCGGACCTCCTTTCTTGGCAACGTGGTGCGCTATGCCGTCGACATCGAGGACGGCCTTGCGCTCACGGCCGATGCCACGAACCTTTCGACGGGCTTCCGACCGGCTGTGGGCGAGGCGGTCACGGTCGGCTGGTTGGCCGCGGACTCGTCGATCTTGAGGGCCGACGCGGCGTGAGCTGGGCGCCATCCGCCCGCTCAGGGCTCCTGCTGCTGCCCGCCTTGCTGATG
>CAXTTU010000430.1:1209-2549 GCA_964247225.1 uncultured Sphingomonas sp.
CGGGCTCGTCTTTCTGGCCCCGATGGGGTGGTTCTTTGCGCGTACGCTCCTCATCGATGTTCAGCCTTCCGCCCTTCCGGGCCGGTTTGCGCAGGTTCTCTTGTCACGGCCGTTGCAGGTCGCCCTGCTGACCACGATCTGGATCTCGCTCCTTGTCACCGCGGTCACGCTGCTGATCGGCTATCCGATCGCCTATTACCTTGCCAACCGCGAGGGGCTGCGGTTCTCAATCATCTTGTTCTGCGTGATCGTGCCGTACTTCACGAGCGTGATCGTGCGAACATATTCCTGGATGGTGATCCTGGGCCGCAACGGGATTCTGAACCAGCTCCTGATCGCCTCGGGCCTCGTCGATCACCCGGTGCCGCTGCTCTACAACACTTTCGGCATCGTGGTCGGCATGGCCTACGTCCTGCTCCCCTACATGGTGCTCACCCTCTACTCGGCCCTGAAAGGGATCGATCCCAACCTCCTGCGCGCCGCCCGTGCGCTTGGGGCGCGTCCGCTGTATGTGTTCCGGCGGGTCTACTTTCCCCTGAGCTGGCACGGCGTCGTCTCCGGCTCGCTGATCGTGCTGATCCTCGCCATCGGGTTCTTCATCACCCCGGCGCTGATGGGTGGCCCGGGTGACGTGATGATCGCCATGCTGGTCGAGCGCTCGGTCGAGATCATGCTGGATTGGCAGAGTGCCGCCGTCATATCGCTGGTGCTGCTGGCCGGGACGCTCGCACTCTATGCCGTCTACAGTCGTGTCACCGACGTCAAGCGCATGCTCGGGGCTTGAGGGGCATGCGCTTCGGTCTTCCCGTCTTTGTCAGCCTGGCCTGCCTGGTCCTGATCCTGCCGATCGTGATCGTGGTCGTGGTCGCCTTCAGCGGGCAGACGTTTCTGAAGTTCCCGCCCGACAGCTACTCCCTCCGCTGGTTCTCCACCTTCTTTGGCGACGAACGCTGGCGCGCCGCGCTCTGGTCGAGCGTCGAAATCGCCCTGATCGCCTGCACGATCGCGACGCTCGTGGGGTTTATGGCCGCCTACGCGCTCGTCCGCGGCACGTTCCCGCTCAAGAAGTTCTTCCTGTCCGTCGCGCTGCTTCCGATCATCGCGCCGACGATCATCACGGCCATCGCGATGTATTTCTCCTCCGCCCGGCTCGGCCTGGTGGGCAACGTGTTCTGGATCGGGGTCTGCCACGCTGTTCTCGCCCTGCCGGTCGTGCTGCTGATCCTGCTGTCTGCCCTCCAATCCGTGGACGTGCAGTTCGAGCGCGCGGCCCTGAGCCTCGGGGCGAGCCGGAGCCGGATGATGCGCACGGTGGTGGTGCCGCTCGCCATGCCAGGCAT
>CAXTTU010000431.1:0-2234 GCA_964247225.1 uncultured Sphingomonas sp.
CGATCGGCACGATCTGCGACCCCAACACCGCCTGGATGCTGCTCCGCTCGCTGGAAACGCTGGAGCTGCGCATGAGCCGCGCGGGCGAGAACGCGGCCAAGGTCTGCGCGTACCTGCGCGACCACCCCAAGGTGGAGCGGGTCGGCTATCTCGGCTTTCTGGCGGAGGATAGCGGGCGTCAGGGCGATATCTACCGCCGCCACTGCACCGGCGCGGGCTCGACCTTCTCGCTACTGGTAAAGGGCGGGGAGGCGGAGGCGTTCCGCTTCCTCGACGCGTTAAAGATAGCCAAACTTGCGGTGTCGCTGGGCGGCACCGAGACGCTGGCAAGCCATCCCGCGGCGATGACGCACCTGTCCGTGCCGCAGGCGCGTAAGGAGGCGCTCGGCATCACCGACAACCTCGTCCGCATCTCGATCGGCGTGGAGGACGCGGATGATCTCGTGGCTGACCTTCAGCAGGCGTTGGAGGCGGTGTGAGCGGGAGAGAAGAAGTTCATACACTTGCAGCAGCGGTCGATTAACGCTTCTTTAACAGCTGCGCCATAGACGTTCAGGATGAACCAACAACCCGTGATACTTCGTTCGGGACGGATGCTTTATATATTTTACGCCAGCATTCCGGGGCTCTTCGCGGGAGGGATCATCGATTTGGTCCACATTACCGGCCTTTGTAGCTGGAGAGATACTGTAATCTGCTCCCTGGTTCTTTTTCCTTTTCTGACTTTCACTCTCTTCATTTGCGGCTCTATCCTGAAGCCGCCCGAAGTCTGGCTTACACCGCAAGCCTTTCGGCTCGTCACGCCCAGTCGGCAGCGGACGTGGTTGTG
Organism: uncultured Sphingomonas sp.; assembly: GCA_964247225.1. Taxonomy (GTDB): domain Bacteria; phylum Pseudomonadota; class Alphaproteobacteria; order Sphingomonadales; family Sphingomonadaceae; genus Sphingomonas. The sequence continues at coordinate 830 of CAXTTU010000431.1, forward strand.
GTCCCAAATTGACGGGTTCCGGGTCGCTGCAAACGGCAGAGTATGGACTCCTGAAATGGAGTGGCATGACCCGGACAGTCCGACAGTGAGACGTGTGTCGGACCTGCCGCATAACTTCAAGATTGGTTCTACAAAAGCATGCGAAGTGCTGAACGCCGCAAAGCAAGCAGCTCTACAGAATAATGCCTAAACCTTCCGCGACGGCCCTTCATAGGAGTGCTTGGGCCCGCCGCGGGCAAAGCCCGCGTCGTCGACCGTAGCTGCGCTACGCCGGCCGGGCTGGCGCGTCTCGCGAACAGCTTCGCTGTTTGCGTGCGCGCTCAGCCGTCCCCCACCCTTTCTATATCCGCCCCCACCGCCTGCAGCTTCTCCTCCAGCCGCTCATACCCCCGGTCGAGGTGGTACACGCGGTTGACCTGCGTCTCGCCCTCCGCCGCCAGCCCGGCGAGGATCAGGCTCATCGACGCGCGCAGGTCCGTCGCCATCACCGGCGCGCCGACCAGCCGGTCGACCCCGCGTACCACCGCCGTGCGCCCGCGCACCGCGATATCCGCGCCCATCCGGCCGAGCTCGGGGACGTGCATGTAGCGGTTCTCGAAAATCGTCTCGGTCAACACACTCGCCCCCGTGCCGAGCGCCAGCAGCGACATGAACTGCGCCTGCATGTCGGTGGCAAAGCCCGGATAGGGCGCGGTCGACAGCGTCAGCGGCCCGACCCGCCCGTTCGCCGCCACCCGCACCGCGTCGCGCCGCTCCTCCACCGTCACCCCCGCCTCGACCAGCGCGTCGAGCGTCGCGCGCATGTCGTCGGGAGCGACATTGGTCAGGGTGAGGTCGCCACCGGTGATCGCGGCCGCGCAGGCATAGCTGCCCGCCTCGATCCGGTCGGGCATCACCGCATAGGTCGCGCCGTGGAGCCGGGGCACGCCCTCGATCTCCAGCGTCTCCGTGCCCACGCCCTCGATCCGCGCGCCCATCGCGACGAGGCAACGGCACAGGTCGACGATCTCCGGCTCGCGCGCGGCGTTCTCGATCCGGCTCGGGCCCTTGGCGGTGACGGCGGCCATGACGACATTCTCCGTCGCGCCCACCGAAACGATCGGAAACACATAGCGCCCGCCGGGGAGCCTGCCCCCGGGCGCGGTCGCCTTCACATAGCCCGCCGCGAGCTCGATCTCCGCACCGATCGCTTCCAGCGCCTTGAGATGCAGGTCGATAGGTCGGTTGCCGATTGCGCACCCGCCGGGCAACGACACCGTCGCCTCCCCCGCGCGGGCGAGCAACGGGCCGAGCACCAGGATCGACGCGCGCATCTTGCGGACGATGTCATACGGCGCGACGGTGGAGGTCAAGTGCCCGGCGCGCGTGGTCATCACCCGGCCGAACTCGTCGGGGCGGCTGCCCT
>CAXTTU010000431.1:2244-2534 GCA_964247225.1 uncultured Sphingomonas sp.
CCCAAAATCCTCTGGCCGCGATCCTTCGACCAATGTCGACACGCCGAACTGGTTGAGCAGGTGCCCGAAGCTGTCGACATCGGCAAGCCGGGGAAGGTTGCGCAGCGTCAGCGGCTCGTCAGTGAGCAGCGCGCAGGGGATGAGGGTGAGCGCGGCGTTCTTCGCGCCGGAGATGGGGAGGGTGCCGGAGAGGCGATTGCCCCCGCGGATCAAGATGCGGTCCATAGCGCAGCGCGCATGTGCGCAAACGCGTTTGCGCACAAGACGCGCAAGCTCGGCCGGCGGGTCGG